>JANNBA010000195.1:0-19998 GCA_031384845.1 Bacteroidota bacterium | reverse complement strand
ATTGTTGCTAAAAATGATTATTATAAAAAATATAAAAAAAAGTATTTTTGATTAAAATAATTGCTATATTTGTTTTTATTTTGTTATGAAAAATTTTTTAAACAATTCTTGGTGGTGGAATCATTTACGTCAAACGTCGTGAAATAGCTACCTATATATATACAATAAAAAGGGCTTGTCAATCACGACAAGTCCTTTTTTTATACAAAAATAATTATGAAACCGTATTTTTTCAACACACATTTCAGGCAAATTTTGGCAGATACCATAACTCCGGTGAGTGTATATCTCAAAATTAGAGATAAATTTCCAAATAGTTTGCTCTTAGAAAGCAGTGATTATCACAGCAGCGACAACAGTTTTTCTTATATATGCTGCAACCCAATTGCATATATTAAAATCGAAAGTGATATCATTTTTACCTCATTTCCGTGTGGCAAAATAGTTCAAAAACCTATTCTTGAAAACACAAATGTTATAGGTGAAATTCAACATTTTGTTAATCAATTTGAAACGTCATCAAATAATTTCAAATTTATCAATAATGGATTATTTGGTTATATTTCGTATGATGCCGTTCGGTATTTTGAGGATATTTCAATCCAGAAAAAGCAAAATGATCTAAAGATTCCGGATATTTATTATGCCATTTATCAAAATGTGATTGCCATTAATCATTTTAAAAACGAGGCTTATATTTTTTGTCATTCGACGACAAACAAAAACAATGTTTTAGAAATTGAGCAGCTTTTACAATCACAACATTTTGCCTCATATTCGTTTACTAAAAAGGATCAAAGCCAATCAAATTTGACAGATACAGCCTTCAAAAACTTGGTTTTAATGGCAAAAAAACATTGTTTTCGTGGTGATGTTTTTCAAATGGTGCTTTCAAGACGGTTTTCTCAAAAATTTATAGGTGACGAGTTCAATGTATATCGAGCATTGCGTAGCATCAATCCATCGCCATATTTGTTTTATTTTGATTATGGAGATTTTAAAATAATGGGATCTTCGCCCGAAGCTCAATTGGTAATTAAAAATCAAAAAGCCGAAATTCATCCCATTGCAGGCACTTTCAAGCGAAGTGGTGATGATGAAAAGGATGCTCTTTTGTCAAAAAAATTATCCGAAGACGAAAAAGAAAATGCCGAACACATTATGTTGGTCGATTTGGCACGAAACGATTTAAGCAGAAATTGCAATCAAGTTAATGTAGAAAGTTTTAGACAAGTGCAGTTTTTTTCGCACGTAATACATTTGGTATCAAAGGTTACAGGATATTTGAAACCACAAAATAGCGGTTTGCAAGTGGTTGCATCTACATTTCCGGCAGGCACTTTATCTGGCGCACCAAAGCATAAAGCCTTGCAGTTGATTGAAAAATACGAAAATACCAATCGAAGTTTTTATGGCGGTGCCATTGGTTTTATGGACTTTGAGGGAAATTTTAACCACGCCATTATGATACGCACTTTTTTGAGCAAAAACCACCAATTGCATTATCAAGCAGGTGCCGGAATTGTTGCTGCATCTGATGAGGAAACCGAGTTGCAAGAAGTATTCAACAAATTATCGGCCTTGAATAAAGCTTTAGATTTGGCTGAAAAAATTTAATAATTTTAATTAAAACAAAAAAAATGAATATATTAGTAATAGATAATTATGACAGTTTTACATACAATTTGGTCCATTATTTGGAAGATTTGAATTGTAAAGTTACCGTTTTTCGAAATGATGAATTTGACTTGGACGAAATAGAAAAGTTTGACAAAATATTGCTTTCACCAGGACCAGGTGTTCCCGATGAAGCGGGTTTGTTAAAAGCGGTGATTCAAAAATATGCCCCCACGAAAAGCATTTTTGGGGTTTGTTTGGGTCAACAAGCAATTGGCGAAGTTTTTGGCGCAAGCCTTATCAATCTTGACAAAGTTTTTCACGGTGTAGCCACAAAAATATCAATTTTAGTAGATAACGAACCGCTATTTGATGGTTTAGAAAAACAAATCGAAGTAGGCAGATACCACTCGTGGGTTGTAGATGCCGAAGGTTTTCCAGTAGATTTAGAAATCACATCAACGGATCAAAACGGTCAAATCATGTCACTTCGTCATAGAAAATATGATGTGAAAGGCGTACAATTTCATCCTGAAAGTGTGCTTACGCCTTGTGGTAAACAAATATTGAAAAACTGGATTCAAAATTAATTCGTAAATACCAATAAAACAAAAATTTAAAAATGAAACATATTTTAAGTAGATTGATAAATCACGAAATATTAGACAAAGATGAGGCCAAAAGTGTTTTGATTGAAATTTCAAAAGGCGTTTTCAATCACAGTCAAATTGGCAGTTTTCTGACGGTATATATGATGCGCAACATTAGTATTGCAGAACTTTCGGGCTTTCGAGAGGCACTGCTAGAATTGTGTATTCCAATTGATTTGTCAGAATATAACACTATTGATTTGTGTGGTACCGGTGGCGATGGCAAAGACACTTTTAATATTTCGACATTGGCTGCTTTTGTCGCCGCCGGTGCAGGAATAAAGGTTGCCAAACACGGCAATTATGGACTTTCTTCAATATCCGGGTCTAGCAATGTGCTAGAAAATATGGGGGTTAAATTTAGTAATTCTGAGGATTTTCAAAAAAAATGTATCGAAAAAGCAGGGATTTGTGTGCTTCATGCGCCACTTTTTCATCCAGCAATGAAAAATGTTGCACCAATAAGGAAAGAATTGGCGGTCAAAACATTTTTTAATATGTTGGGACCAATGGTTAACCCAAGTTTTCCACAAAATCAATTGGTGGGCGTATTTAGTTTAGAATTGGCAAGAATGTATAGCTATTTGTATCAAAACACAAATACCAATTATACCATTTTGCACAGTTTAGATGGTTATGATGAAATTTCGATGACAGGTGCCACAAAAACCATAAGTAATACTGAAGAATCTATATTGCATCCAGAAGATTTTGGCGTTTCGAGGGTGTTGCCATCAGCTATAAAAGGAGGAGAAACTGTTGAAGAAAGCGCATTGATTTTTAAAACTATTTTAGAAGGCAAAGGAACCGTAGCCCAAAACAATGTTGTTTGTGCCAATGCTGGACTTGCAATTGCAATGATAAATCAAATTTCGCCCATAGAAGGTTTTAATTTGGCAAAAGAAAGTTTGGAAGCAGGAAAAGCCTTGCAGTCGTTAAAAAAATTACAACAGCTTTGTGCGGATAATTTATAAACCAAAATAAACATGACCATTTTAGACGCAATAATAAAAGACAAAAGAAAAGAAATTGAACTCAAACAAACTATAATTCCAATTAGTCAGCTAGAAAAAACGGTATTGTTTGAAACCAAAACATTTTCGCTAAAGCAAAATTTAGAAAGCAGTACTTCGGGCATTATTGCAGAGCACAAAAGGCGCTCCCCATCGAAACCGAGTATTGGCACCCTGTTTTCGGTGGACGAAGTAACAAAAGGCTACGCATTTGCTGGTGTTTGTGGAATCTCGATCCTTACAGACAACAAGTATTTTGGCGGCTCCTTAGACGATTTAATTTTGGCCCGTGCCTCGGTAACACTTCCGCTTTTGCGAAAAGATTTTATAATAAGCGAATTTCAAATTTTGGAAGCCAAGGCAAACGGTGCAGATGTAATTTTGCTTATTGCAGCGGTTTTGACCCCAAAAGAAATTAATAATTTTGCAGCTATAGCCAAAAGTTTGGGATTAGAAGTGCTTCTTGAAGTGCACAACCTACTCGAATTGCAACAATCATTAAATCAAAATCTTGATTTTATTGGTGTAAACAACCGAAATCTCAAAACATTTGAAGTAAATTTGGATTACAGCAAGCAATTGGCTGCGCATATTCCAGCTGATTTTCTAAAAATTTCAGAAAGCGGCATCAGCGAAATTAGTAACATCAACGAACTGAAAAATTATGGCTACTCAGGTTTCTTGATAGGTGATAATTTTATGAAAACCCAAAATCCTGGCGAAGCAGCAAAGGAATTCATAAAACAATTATAAATACACACAATCATAAAATTTAAAATAATGAATCAACTCAAAATCAAAATTTGCGGAATGAAATATCCCGAAAATATGCTGCAAGCAAGTGCGTTGCAGCCCGATTATTTTGGTTTTATTTTTTATGAAAAATCCAGTCGTTTTTTTGATGGGATTATGCCAGAATTACCAAAACAAATCCTGAAAGTTGGCGTATTTGTTGACGAAAATTTGATAAATATTCAACAAAAAATCACCCAATATCAGCTACAATTGGTGCAACTTCATGGCAACGAAAACCCAGAATTTTGTGCCAAATTACAATCATTACCCATCAAAGTTATCAAAACTTTTGCCATTTCAAACGAATTTGATTTCAAAATTTTAGATCAATTTGAAACCGCCTGCGACTATTTTTTGTTTGACACCAAAGGAGAAAACCCTGGCGGAAACGGATATAGTTTTGATTGGAAAATCTTAAAAAATTACAAATCCACAAAGCCGTTTTTTTTGAGCGGCGGAATAGGTTTAAACTCGATAAAAGCCATTCAAAATCTCAAAATACCCGTTTTTGCTTTAGATCTAAATAGCAAATTTGAAACAAAACCGGGACTAAAAAACATCAGCCTATTACAAACTTTCAAACAACAATTACAATGAATTATCAAGCAAACGAAAATGGATTTTATGGCGATTTTGGCGGTGCATTTATTCCAGAAATGCTCTATCCAAATCTAGAAGAATTGCGCCAAAACTATCTCAAAATCACTGCCGAACCCGAGTTTGTGACAGAATATGAAATGTTACTAAAAAATTATGTAGGCAGACCAACGCCGCTTTATTATGCCGCACGATTATCAAAAGAATACAACGCCAAAATCTACCTCAAACGCGAAGATTTGTGTCACACAGGCGCACACAAAATCAACAATACAATCGGACAAATATTGGTAGCCAAAAAACTTCAAAAAACCAGAATAATTGCAGAAACGGGTGCAGGTCAGCATGGCGTGGCAACCGCAACAGTTTGTGCCTTAATGGGATTAGAGTGCATCATTTATATGGGAGAAGTTGACATCAAAAGACAAGCCCCAAATGTAGCAAGGATGAAAATGCTTGGTGCAGAAGTAAGACCCGCATTATCTGGCTCAAAAACTCTTAAAGATGCTACAAATGAGGCTATTAGAGATTGGATAAACAACCCATCAAACACCCATTATATCATTGGATCGGTCGTTGGTCCGCACCCATATCCAGATATGGTGGCTCGGTTTCAAGCGATTATATCACACGAAATCAAAGCACAATTATGGGAGTTAGAATCACAAACAAACCCCAATATTGTCATCGCTTGCGTTGGCGGAGGCAGCAATGCGGCTGGCGCATTTTATCACTTTTTAGACCAGCCAGACGTTCAATTAATAGCCGTAGAAGCCGCCGGAAAAGGCATCAATTCTGGACACAGTGCCGCAACCACTATTCTAGGAAAAACTGGCGTAATTCACGGTAGCAAAACACTTTTGATGCAATCAAATGATGGGCAAATAACAGAACCATACTCTATTTCTGCAGGATTGGATTATCCAGGAATTGGACCAATGCACGCCAATTTGTTCCAATCAAAACGTGCCCAATTTTTTGCCATTACAGACGACGAAGCTATGAAATGGGGACTAAAACTCTCACAAACCGAAGGCATAATACCCGCCATAGAAAGTGCCCACGCCTTTGCCACTTTAGACAAATTATCACTAAAAAGCACTGATATTGTGGTGATTAGCCTCTCTGGTCGCGGCGACAAAGACCTAGATACCTATATCAAATATTTTAATTTTTAGTTGGGCGTTCCCCTACGGGTCGGGCTTTCGGCTACAATCTTTTTGTGGCTCCGCTTGCGCTCTGCCACAAAAAGGATTTCCACTGCAATCCCTAACGCGCTACATCAGAAATTTCAAGGTTACCAACATTCAATACCACTAAAACTATTAAAATGAACAGATTACAAAAAATATTAAATCAAAACAAAAAACTACTTTCTATCTATTTTACAGCAGGATATCCAAATATTGATGATACCACAAAAATTATTCTCGAATTAGAAAAAAATGGTATAGATTTTATAGAAATAGGACTACCTTTTAGCGATCCACTCGCAGACGGCCCTACCATACAAGCCAGCTCGACAGCAGCAATACACAACGGAATGACCACAAAATTACTGTTTGAACAATTACAAGATATTCGATCAAAAACACAAATACCACTTCTTATAATGGGCTATTTTAACCCTATTTTGCAATATGGTGTCGAAGAATTTTGCCAAAAATGCGCCCATATTGGTATCGATGCACTCATAATTCCAGATTTGCCTCTGGAAATATACACCAAAGATTACCAGCCTATTTTTGAAAAATACAATATTGCAAACATATTTTTGATAACCCCACAAACTTCAAATCAACGTATTCATCAAATAGACAATCAATCAAACACCTTTATTTATGTTGTTTCCACAGCTGCAATAACTGGGAGCGAACAACATTTTGGTAACACACAAACCGATTATTTTCAACGGATTACCAATATGAATCTAAAAAATCCACAAATTATCGGTTTCGGAATCAATAACAAAGCCACATTTGAGCAAGCCACTTTATATGCAAAAGGAGCTATTATTGGAAGTGCGTTTATCAAAAATTTATCCGAAAACGGTATCAATTCAATTACACCTTTTATCAATACAATCAGATAATTCCAATTGATTTTTGTCCAAATCTCATAATTAATTAGCTACATTTGTACCTAAAAAAAATGCAACTTTCAGTCATTATTCTCAATTATAACGTACGCTATTTTTTGGAACTCTGTGTTCAAAGCGTTTTGAATGCGCTACAAGATATTGAGAGCGAAATTATTGTAATAGATAACGCTTCAATTGATGATAGCTGTGAAATGATGAAAACCCAATTTCCTGATGTCAAATTAATTGAAAACAAAACAAATTTTGGGTTTCCAAAAGGCAATAATATTGGGGTAGCTACCGCAAAAGGGGAATATGTTTGTATTTTGAATCCCGATACTATTGTAGCCGAAGATACCTTCAAAAAAGCACTTGCATTTGCCAAAAAACAGTCAAATTTGGGTATTGTTGGCTGCAAATTAATTGACGGTACAGGGAGATTTTTGCCAGAAAGCAAACGAGGCGTTCCAACACCATGGGTTGCTTTTACAAAAATTGTCGGAATGCATAAATGGTTTTCAGCAAAAAGCTTGTTTTCTAAATATACCAACCGCTATTATGCGGGAGATATACTCGAAAATGAAACAGGAAAAGTTGCGATTTTAGTAGGTGCTTTTATGTTGATGAAACGAGAATTATATCAAAAAATGGGCGGTTTCGACGAAAAATGTTTTATGTATGCAGACGATATAGACTTGAGCTACAGGGCTTTAAAACTCGGATTAGACAATTATTATTTTCACGATACCACCGTCATTCACTACAAAGGAGAAAGCACTATAAAAAATGGTGTTTATATGAAAAGATTCCAAGAAGCCATGTCGTTTTTTTATAAAAAACATTTTAAATCACCTTTGTTTTTTAGCTTTTTTTTAAAAATTGGCGTTTATTATTTTTCGATTTTCAAAAAAAATCAAACAGGTATTCACCAATATAACACTTCAAAATCAACGGATAAAAAATTTATTTTGTTTTCAGAAAATGAAAATTTATTTAAGAAAATTGACCAACTCTACACAAAAGGAGGACAAATGTTACCATCAAATTCTATAGACAATTTAGAACTCAATAAAGCAGCTTATTTGGATAAAACAGAAGTTATTTTTGATCATAACTATTTGAATTATAAAACAATAATACAATTATTTGAAATTTACAAATCAACACAAATCACTTTCAAAATTATCCCAAAAAATGCCTCGTTTTTAATAGGAAGTAACAGCAGCTTTGATAGAGGCGAAATTATTTTATTTTGAAATTAAAAATAAATGAAATACATTTGTGGATAATTATCAAAAATGAAAAGTTATTTTTTAAAATGTACGTTTTTGTTGCTGTTTGGCCTTTTTTTGGTGCCATCAACGGCTTTTGCGTGTGGTTTAAAAGCTAAGAAAAGTTGTTGCAAAACCGAAATTAACAGCAAATCCAACAAAAAATGCTGCTGTGACGGTTCAAAAACAAACAAAAAAAACAAAGAATGTGGTGGCAAATGCGGTCATTCAAATTGTACAACTACTGCAATACAATATAGTTTGATTTTTGAAAATGAATTTGTTTTTAAAAACAACGAAATTATTTTTTCTATAAAGAAACAAAGCTTTTCTGATTTCAAAACCTTTATTTCAGCAGGTTTTGTATCGGTGTGGAATCCACCCAAAATAGCATAAAATGGTTTTCTAACAGCCATAAAATCGTTTGTTTTAAAGTATTTTACTTTCAAAACTATTTGTTTACAAAAATTAAAATTCTAAAATTAAAATTAGTGTCCATATTTGGATTCTAACCCTTTGCCTATGAAAAACATAGGCAAAACCAAATCATTAAAAACAATAAAATCATGAAAAATATCATCTTCATAATGAGTCTTTTATTAGCCTCAATATCAGTAACTTTTGCGCAAGATGCGCCAAAAAAAGAAGTACAACAATCAACTTTCATCTGTCCGATGCATCCAAAAGAAGTGAGTTTGACCAAAAAAATGTGTCAAAAATGCGACATGGAAATGGTTGAAGTTTCAACCAAAAAACACAATCCGAGTGTCAAAGGAAGTCAAAATTCAAAATCTAAAAAAACAATTTTTATTTGTAAAATGGACGGCACAACCTCTGAAACAGCTGGAGAATGCCCAAAATGCGGCATGAAAATGAAAAAAACTAAAATCAAAAAATAGAAATTTAAAACCAAATTAATAAACAAACATCTGGTCAATCCGCCAGAAGTTTGTTTATTTTAAATATAAAATCATGAAATTATATAAAAAACTCTTCCTAACATTTTTATTTTCACAATCAATTTTGAATGCTCAAATTTCAAAAGCCGAGATTATAGCCACAGGATTGACCTGCTCTATGTGTTCAAATGCCATCAACAAACAACTCAAATCGATAGCAGATGTTCAAGATGTAGCCATAGATTTGAACAATAACACCTTTGTTGTTTATTTTAAAAAAAATAGTACAATCGAACCCAAAGTCTTGAAAGACAAAGTAGAAAATGCCGGTTTCTTTGTTGGGTCGATGATCATCACCCTGCCATTTGAAAATGCAAATATTGCAGCAAATACACTGTTTCAGAACCAAAATTTGAATCTCATATTTGTAGAAAAACCAATTCAAATTTTGAATGGTCAAACATCGATCAAGATTATAGACGAAGGATTTGTAACCAAAAAAGAATTCAAAAAATGGAAAAAAACCTATTTCAAAAACGATATTTTTGGACTGCAAAATCCTACAAATTATCACGTAATAGTAATCTAAAAATGAAATATTTTATCCTCCTTATCGGGTTGTTTTTTATAATAAAAACACAATCACAAGAACTTTTTGTCATCACAGAGCCCGCAAGCAATATGCCAACGGGTTCTGTTGGTGTGCGAATGGCACAATCATTGATGAAAGAAAATTTTGAAAACGGCTATAATTATCATCTCATGCCCGAAATAATGTGGGGCACAAACAAAAATATGATGCTTCATCTGACAGCATTTGCAAGCAATCGAGCTTCAAAATTAGTTGTAGAAGGTGGCAGCTTGTATGCCAAATATCGGTTTTTTTCGGCAGATGATTTTCATTCCCATTTTAGATTGGCACTTTATGGCAGATTGAGCCGCAACAATTCAGATATACACCAAGAACAAATCGAAATCATGGGACATAACTCTGGATTTGAAACAGGTATTATTGCCACGCAACTACTCAACAAATTGGCAATAAGCAGTTCGATATCTTTTGAAAAAGCAATAGATAATGGCACAAAAAACCTGTTTCCTTCAGATCAAAGCAGCACAGCAATCAATTATACACTATCATTTGGAAAATTGGTTTATCCAAAAAAATACACCAATTTCAAACAAACCAATATCAATCTGATGATCGAATTTGCAGGTCAAACGCTCTTTCAAAACCAAAAATCATATCTCGAAGTTGTACCATCAATCCAGTTTATTATCAACAGTCAAGCCAGAATAGACATTGCCTACCAACGTGAGTTATACAGATCGATCACCCGAACAGCATCAAACGGTGTGTATATCAAATTGGAATACACTTTTTTTAATGTTACAAAATGATTCAATTAATAAATCAAATTCATATCAAAACAACTAAAACTTTCACTATTTTTGCAAACAACAAATCAAAAAATACGATAAGTAAAAATTATGGCAATATTTGAACTCAAACTCCCAAAAATGGGCGAAAGCGTAGCCGAAGCAACCATCACAAACTGGCTCATCAACGTTGGCGAAACCATCGCCATCGACCAAGCAGTGCTCGAAATAGCCACAGACAAAGTAGATAGCGAAGTGCCAAGCGAAGTAGCAGGAATACTAATACAACAACTCTTTCAAAAAGACGATCTAGTACAAGTTGGACAAACCATTGCCATCATAGAAACTGCCGAAAAACTAGAAACCAGCCCAATCACCCAACAAGAAAGCACCATCAAAACCGCTACCGAAATCGAAAAAACCATCGAAATAGCAATCCAAAAAACACCAACCCAAAACACAACCCCAGACAGCTTCTTGTCGCCACTCATCAAAAATATCGCCAAGCAAGAAAACATATCAATCACAGAGCTCAACACCATCACCGGCAGCGGCAAAGAAAATAGAATCACCAAAGAAGACGTACTCAAATACCTAGAAACACGCCAACAAACACCAACCATACAACCCACAATCATAGCACCACAAAACCACGAAAAAGCACCCCTACCAACACCACAAAGCCCACCTTCAACCAATGGAGGCGACGAAATAATCGAAATGGATCGCATGCGCAAACTCATTTCGGGCTATATGACCGCCTCGCTACAAACCTCGGCACACGTACAATCATTTATAGAAGTCGATGTCACAAATATCGTAAAATGGCGCGAAAAAATCAAAGCCAATTTTGAAAAACGAGAAGGCGAAAAACTCACCTATACCCCCATATTTATGGAAGCCGTAGCCAAAGCCATCAAAGACTTTCCAGGCATCAATATATCTGTTGATGGCGAATATATCATCAAAAAGAAAAACATCAACCTTGGCATGGCAGCAGCCCTACCAAACGGAAACCTCATCGTGCCAGTCATCAAAAACGCCGACCAACTCAACCTAGTAGGCATGACAAAAGCCGTAAACGACCTAGCAAACCGTGCCAAAACCGGCAAGCTAAAACCCGATGACACACAAGGCGGCACCTATACTGTGACCAACGTAGGCACCTTTGGCAGCATCTTTGGCACACCCATCATCAACCAACCACAAGTAGGCATCCTCGCATTAGGCGCCATCCGAAAAGTACCCGCCGTGATCGAAACCCCCGAAGGCGACTTTATCGGCATCAGACAAAAAATGTTCCTCTCCCACAGCTATGACCACCGCGTAGTCGATGGCGCACTCGGCGGCAGCTTTGTCAAGCGCGTTGCAGAATACCTCGAAGCCTTCGACATCAACCGCGATATATAACCCACAAAAACGATTCTACCAAGAATCGTTTTTTTTTGGCGCACACCTCCCCTATCCCACGCCACCCCTCCCGCTGCACGCTATATATTTTTTTGGTTTTTTTCAAAAACCAAAAAAAGGATGCCGCTACATCGGGGCGATTATAGACTTATTGGGTTTGCAAGACCTTATTTGTTGGAGGTTGATTCTTAACCGCAAATGGTTGCCCAAACAAAGTAGTTCGTTTTCATAGTCTGCTTCATAGTTTTGCCACCCATTTATTAGAAAACGGAACCGACATCCGCTACATACAACAGTTTCTATGACATGCAAGCATCAAAACTACAACTATCTATACACACCTTAGCAGTAATATAGTAGATAAAATACAAAGTCCACTATACCAGCTAGTAAACAAGCTAAACAAAAAAGATGATTTATAAATAAATTATGAATTGCTTGTATTTAAAAAAATAATTCTATTTTTGATAAATATTTGAAAGTGCAATCAATATAAAAAAATGTTAAAAACGCAAGAACTTTCGTATATTTACTAGTTAGCACTCACCCTAAAAGACCGACACGACCGAAAACAAACTGACAGAAAATGAAAGACAAAATGCCAACCCTTCGCAAAATTAAAAGAGCTGCAAGCCGACACACAAGCCAACGCTTTTGCAGCACATTTAATTTAGCCCAACAGCACAACACCTCCGCAGAATCATTATTATCAACTGAATGATTCTCAACAAAACATATTATCAAACGCTACGGGACAAGTTTCAAAATGTTCAAACGCTATCAATTGACAGTTTGGACAATTCCGTTGACCTGTCAGTAAAGATGATTCTTGAGCATTACCGAAAAAATGAATCTCTACACATTAATTTTCAAAACTCAAAAGAATCAATTTTAGCGGTGGCAAGACAATTATTTGTTGAGTTTGCAAATGACATTTACCTTCATCATTACGACCTGCCGGACATTTTTTCAATTGGTGACAAGTTGAAAAGAATCAAGGATAATCAATACTATGAAATAACAAACGCTGAGAAAAACTACTATACATTAAGACAAGTATTAAGAAAAACAAAAGTTGAAATATCTCCTGCAATAATGCCTAACATTGACTATGATAAAATAACAAAGGGTTTTGTAAAAGTAGATTCAGGAGTAAGTGAAAAAACAATAAAAAACTACTTTGACTTTTTTGCTAAACTCAATAATCAAAGTAGTGATTTTCCAAGAAGCAACTTTGATATGAAATCCGTTTTCATATCAAAGAAACCGCTTTGGGACAGTTTAGGGATTAAAAATAAAATCCCTTCTACCTATTTTCCGAATCCGAGAGAAGAAAGCCATTTGACCGAAACAAGGTCAATTCCTGCATTATCAGATTGTATGATTTATTTTACCCCAAAATACGAAGTTTGCTATCAGCAACTTTTACAAAAAGGAGAGAAAATAAAAACCATTGTGATTTTTGATACGGAAGCAGATAAGCTAAACCAAATAATGCAAGACCAATTAAAATACAAATTCAATGTATTAATTTTATCAAATTCCAATGCTCCAACAAAATCGCAATTGATTCCTTGTTGGAATTGGTTTAAGGAAGAATTAGAAATAATAGATGCCTTATGATAGATTTTTTGATACTTAAAGATGAATCGTTAAATGCCTTAATTCAAAAGATTGATGAAAGCATTGTTTATGTTAAAAGCGAATTCGGAATTGAATTAAAAAGTTATGAGGCAATGCTTCGCATTGCCTTTAATGCTATTCATACCGATACATTTAATAATATTTTAGAAAGACTTGAGACCAATAGAGAACTTGAAAGGGGATTAGATATTTTTGGTGGTTATAATTTAGAATCTCTACAAAACAACAATCCTAAAGCTGATTTAAAAGCAATCATTAGTTTTCTTAAAACTGAAAAATTTAAAGAGAATACTTTAATTACACATCTTCAGGCATCGAAGAAAAAAGAAATTGCAATTTTTGATACTAACGAAATAGATTTATTTAAAGGAAAAGTAAAAAATTATAAAATTGAGTTTATTGCTTACAATCAGTTAAAGAAAATTGATACAAGCAAAAGAGTAATTGTATTCCATTCATTCAATGGCAAAAAGGATTTTGACTTTATTTACAATCACGACAACGATATTTTGCTTGTAATTTATGAACATGAATACAACCTCTATCAAAAGCAAATCACACTTAGAAAAAAATTGATTGAAGACGAAATAAATTCGGCTGATAGAATGAAAATTTGCGGTGTTAAATATATTGAACCACACAATTTTGAATTTTCTGTTAGCTCCACAATTGACAATATAGTTAATCGGCTTGACGATTGGGGAAACAGGGCTTATGATGGCTACAAAACAGAATGTGATGTATTGCTTGATGATATTGAAGAAAAAGTATTTTATAAAATCAAAACGGATAAAGGAATTTATTTATTAGAAAGTTTTGACACTCTATTTTCTAAAAATGGCGATTTTATTAAAACCTTCAAAGTTAAAATTGGAGAACAAATTAGAATTTACCCAAAAGCTCAATTAGCAGAAAATCTATATCAAGTGGCGGTAGAAACTGAACCCGAAATTTTCGGAAAAGTTGAAGAGCATTCCAAACATTGGCAAGAATTAATAAATAACCTAAAAAGGAAACATAGCATAGAACATCTACATAAAAATTTGAAAGAAAAAGGGCTTAGAGTGTTGCCAGCAACATTAGAATCTTATGGAAAAGGAGTTAGAAAGTTCCCAATGTATAACAATGATTTAAGAGCAATATTCCAATTTTATTATCCCGACAAAACCGCAAATGAAATTGATGTTATTCTAAAGCCAATATTGAAATCCAAGACAACTTATAATAGTACAATGATTGTTTTGGGACGAGGATTGAAGCAAGAATTAAAATTATTTCTAAAAGAAAAAAAAGTTGGAGAAATTTTAGAAAAGAGACATTTTGATACAAATACTTTACAAACTTTCATTGAACACCATATGCCAATTCACCATATTTTGGAAAAAACGGTAATTGCAGAACAGCTTGAAACATTAGAATTCGATTTACATTTTCAATAAATACAAATGAAACCAAAAGAAGCAAGAGATATTGTTATAAACAGAGTAAGAAAAGAGTTAATCGGCCCAGGTTCCGATATATTCTTGTGCAATGCTGACTATACAGACGAAATAATTGAAGGTAAACCCTTGCAGAGATATTTTTCGGCAATTCTATTTCCAAAACAAATACAATCAAATCCAGATGACAATGGCTCTGATGAAACAACAGAGGAAGAAAGTGTAGTTGAAAATATTGATTTAGTTGAAAATGAATCTCAAAGTGAAATTCCTCCAATTACAGATGAATCATTAGAAGAAGATGAAACTGACCATACAGACACTCAACCAAAGTACGTTTCAAAATCTTTCTTTCCCTCACATTACGGTATTACATTTTCAACTGAAAAATCTTGTAAATCCTTTAAAACTGATATAAACTTTGGCAATTATTCAAAAGCAAATTATGCTAATATAAAACTCCCTTATGATGGTGGAGAGTTGCAATACTTAGAGAAATTTGGTTTAAGTCCTTATGTACAATATGATGCTGAAAACAAAGTATTGTTTCAAGTTGGTTTACTCCAAAGAATTAAGGACAAACAAATAAATCCTGACTATTTGGTTTTTCAAGATGCTTTAAAGGCTTTGAGAAATGAAACTTCTAATGAATTGGGTTTATTGAAGTCCATTAACAAATTATTCTTTAAGGATAAATACAAACGAAATGACAATAAAGTTGAACTTGAAATTTCAATTGATGAAATTTTAAAATCCGAAAATCAACACCTTGAATTAAAGCTATCGGAACAACCAAACTGCGATTCAAGTAAATGGCATAAAGCATTAAAAGATGGATTGTATTTGCATTTTAAAATCTATTCGGATTCAGACAAATACTTTATAAAAGTAGTTTTAGAAAACAAGTGTGAAATAGAAAAAAATAAATTTTCTGTTTCAAAAGAAAAAGTGAATCAAGTAAGTTGTTTTCAAACAGAAATATATGTTGAATGTTCCAATTTATTACCGTTCAGAGATTACAAAAAGCATTTATTTAAAACTGACGAGGACAAAATGCTTGATTATTTGTACCAAAACAAATTGGCTTTTGGTATTGGACATAACACCTCTTGCACTTGGTACAACAACGAATCAAATGAAATTCCCAAATGGATTAAAAGCACCTTTTTGCCTGCTTACGATGTGAAAAGTCAAAGTTCAGAAACAGATAAAATCAATTCTGAAATTTTAAGCATTAAAAAACTTTCAACTTTTAATTCCAATACAAGTGAAATCATTTCTAATCTCAAACAATTAGCGGAGGCATATAGAAAATGGATTGACACAGAAAATAAAGTAGCGTTAGGAAATGAACGTAAGGCATTAGCGTTATTTTCTAAATGCTTAATTCCTGTATTTATTCGGTTATAGATTACTTCACACTTTTCAATATTTTCTATGCCAAATTCATTTCCTAACGCTAATGCCTTACGTTCATTTCAATTAGCAAATACCGCTATCTATTTGCAAATGTTCCAAAGCCAATTAAATTTTGCCGAGAAGAAAGAAGGCTATGAGGTTTGGGAACAAAACGAAACCATACAATACACATATTCAGAATACGAAACAAAGCCATTTCCTAATAATACAGAACCAGCTTGGCGACCTTTTCAATTAGCTTTTGTTCTACAATCTATCACTTCGTTTGTTGATGAAAATTGTGAAGAACGAGAATTGATTGACTTGCTTTATTTCCCGACAGGTGGAGGAAAGACAGAAGCATATTTAGCAGTTTCAGCATTCTTGATTTTTTGGAGAAGGTTAGAATTTAATGAAAACTATGGAGGTGTAAATATTATAATTCGTTACACACTTCGTTTGCTTTCGGCTCAACAATTTGAAAGAGCATCAAAACTAATTTTGGCTTGTGAATTTATCCGACAAAACTTTAAAGATTTAGGAGCAGAAAGAATATCAATTGGATTTTGGGTTGGTAGTTCTTCAATTCCAAATGAAATCAGAAATACATTTGGAACAGATGCCGAAACTAAATTAGACAAACTTAATGGTAAGTTCTTAAATGGCACATACAACTCAAATAGAGATGTAAACCCGTTTCAACTTTCAAATTGTCAGTGGTGTAATACCAAAATGATTTCTAAGGTAAAACAAAATGACACCTCATTTCAAATTGGACACAGATTAAGCAACAATAAATTGAATAGTTTTTGTCTAAACAGTAAATGCTGTTTTTCGGAAGAAAAAAATGGTTTGCCAATTGTTTTAGTTGATGAAGATATTTACAACAGACCGCCAACAATATTATTTGCTACAGTAGATAAATTCGCAATGCTTGCTTGGAAAGGCGAAGCAACGAATTTGTTTAATCAAAATCGTAAGCCCGATTTAATCATTCAAGATGAATTACACTTGCTTAATGGAACTTTGGGAAGTTTAGTTGGTTTGTTTGAAAATGCTTTATTAGAACTTTGTTCTACTGGAAATCAGAAACCAAAAATTATTGCATCAACTGCAACAGTCAAAAATGTTGATAAGCAAATACTTGGTTTGTATGGACGAAAAGCAAGAATTTTTCCGCAATACGCCACAAATTCAGACGATACATTTTTCTCAAAGGTAATTCCAACAAGTAAACGTAAATATATCGGAGTACTACCAACTGGAAAAACTACAGTTGTTACAAATCTGCAATTATTAGCTTCGTTAATGTATGCAAGGCTTGAAATTTGGCAACAATCCACAAACAAAGAAGATGCTGATAATTTTTGGACAATCCTTTCCTACTTCAAAAGTTTGAAAGAAATTGGAAGATTTGCCAACAAAATAAATTCGGAACTAAAACCAACCGTAAAACAATTACAAGTAAGATATCTGAACGACAACTATTTGCTTGCAAATAATTACCAAAAACTTTCTTATCGAAATGTAGAATTGACAAGCAGAATACCAAACGAAAAAATTAAAAAGAACCTTGATAAATTAGATACTCAATTTGATGGTAGTCTTGAAAAGCATAAATCTTATGACATTGTTTTGGCTACAAATATGATTAGTGTTGGACTTGATGTAAGCCGATTGGGTGTAATGCTTATGAATGGAATGCCACCAAATACAGCAGAATATATTCAAGCAAGTAGTCGTGTAGCAAGGAAGAACGAAGGAGTTGTGTTTACACTTTACGACCCATTCAATACAAGAGACATTTCGTTCTATGAAGATTTTGTTCAGTTTCATAAAACTTTTTACAAGCAAGTCGAGCCTTTAAGCGTAACACCTTTTGCTGAAAATGCTTTAGATAAAATGTTGTTCACAATGATACTTGCCTATTTCCGTCATACAACTCAGTACACCGCTAATAATATGGCTAACGCCTTAATTAATGACGATGTTAAAAAAGAATTGAAAGCCAAACTAAAGAAGATTTTTGCGGCTCACAAATTTGCCGAACAAGATTTGGAATTAATCAATGAAAAAATTGATGAAATAATAACCAATTGGCGGTACAAAATTGATGCACAAAACGATTTGAAATATTATTGGAAAGACCATAAAAAAGAATCATTAATTACACCTTTGCAAGAAAAAATAAATGATACGGATGTATTAGTTGCAATGCAATCAATGAGAAGTGTAGAGCCAAATTCTGAAATTTTAATCAAACAATATTAAGCTATGCCATTCCAAAAATTACAACACAGCAGAAGTAAACATATTTCAAATTATGGTGGAGTTGGCTCTATTATTGAAACAACAGATTGTTCCATAATCATAGAGACATTTGATAATTGGGGTTATTCAAATTTGAATGAAGCCTTATCTAAATTCATTTTAAAAGATGATAGATTACTTCAAAGACTAAAAATTAGATTCCCGAATTTGAAGCACTTAGTTTCTATTCCATCTTACAAATCATACAATCAAAGTAATCCACCAATAGTACAACCTAAAGCAAATTATTTTCCTAAATGGTTTTATTGCCCACATTGTCATAGATTTGCTGAATATGCTGAATGGAAAAAGCGTTGGCCAAATGCAAGATTGAATTTCTTCGACCCTCCTAAATGTGCAAATAATGATTGTAAGGAAAGTCATTTAGAACAAATAAGATTTGTTTCCACTTGTGCTGATGGGCATATACACGATTTACCTTGGGCATATTGGAATAATCGTTTACCCTATGACAAAACAAATATTGAAGATAATGATGATGAAACCACAACTAAATTAAGCGGACCTCAATTAGATTTTTCAAAAAAATGTTGTGAAAATCAATCATTGAAATATAAGATAAGTAGAGAGAATACGGAACTTTCAGGTATTTGGATTGAATGTGAAAATTGCAAGAAAAAAGCAAACCTAAAAGGTATTTTTAACTACGAACAAAAATGTTTAGGTAAGAAATATTGGCTTGGACAAACAGTTGGAAAATTCTCTGATGAACCTTGTGAGCAAACCACATCAGTAAAAGTTAAAACTAGCAATAGTGTATATTATGCAAATACTTTAAGCAGTTTATTTATACCCGATTTACAAATAAACTTGTCAAATGAAAACAGAATTGAGTTAGATAATTTAATTGATAGCGGACAAATTCCAAAGGAACAAATAATACAATTTTATAGTATTCAAAAAGGCATTTCTAAAGAACTTATTGAGCAATATTTAGAAACAGGAGAGATTAAATACATTCCCGATAATGTTTACAGACAAACGGAATACGAGTATTTTTTAAATAAAGAACAACCCGAAGACAAGCAAATTAAATTTAGAGTAATAAACTGCGAAGACCAAATATTTGGTTTCTCAAAACTTGTAAAAATTGACAAGCTAAAAAGAATTAGCGTTCAAACTTCATTCACACGAAACGAGCCTATTGATGTTGATTCAATTTTGCAAGACCAAAATAATTATGAATACAACGTAAAAAGGCAATCTGTTTCAAAAAACAATTTTGACACAAAAACACTTCCTGCAATCGAAAGTTATGGAGAAGGCATTTTATTTGTTTTGGACAATCAACTTCTTTCGCAATGGGAAATGCAAGAAGAAGTAATTTCAAGAACCGAGATTATAAAAATAAACGCATCAAGTGCTGACTGGAAATCTCATAAAATAATTGCCGAAACATTAACTCCAAGAAAAATTTTAATTCATACTCTTTCACATTTAATCATGCGAGAGTTTGAATATGTAAGTGGTTACC
>JANNBA010000072.1:0-5926 GCA_031384845.1 Bacteroidota bacterium | reverse complement strand
GCCAAAAACTTTAGCCAACTTCTCAAGTGTGGAAAGTGATGGTGCTACTTTACCACTTTCTATACGATTGTATTGCATGCTATTGATTGAAAGTTTGTCTGCTACTTCTAGTTGCGATAAACCTCGTTCTTCTCTAAATTTTTTAATTCTGTTGCCTAATATTATCGTGATAATTGTATAAGCACCACAAAAATACACAATATAGGTTGATGGCCAACAAACAAAAATAAATTATTTTTTATTTGTGCATAAAATACAATTTTTATTTATTTTCAAGGTGCATTTTAACCCATAAAAAACTTTTCAACAAACCTTTTAATGATTCGTAAGTTCCCGATCGTTCGGATATGACAAAATATCTGTCCCTATAAAGTTAATCAGACAAAACAAATTAATAAAAAACGATCAATTCTCGTTTTTTAATCCTGATAATGACCATAAAGTGAGAATATAACAATCCGCTCTTCTTTTGCTTTGTAAATAATGCGATGTTCAATGTTTATTCTGCGAGACCAATACCGCTATAATTTGCTTTTAAAGGTTCGGGTTGCCCTATACCTTCAAAAGGAGTTTTACAACAATTCTCTAAAAGGCTGTAAATTTTCTCAACGTTTTTAATATCGTTTTTCATCCACCACCCTAAATCTTGCCAAGCTTTTGGCATAAAATGAAGCTCACGCATTAATCATTGCTATAAGTTCTTTTAAGCGTAGTGGTGTAGGAGTTGCTTTTTTGCTTTCGTAATCTTCAATACCTTTTAAAACAGCGGCATTGGTAATCTCGTTATATGCAATCGCTTTTACTTTTTTTACAAAAGAAATAGACTTAAAGAATTCTTCAGCAAAAGCTATTTTATTTTCTGGAATGTCAAAATATATTTCATTTTTTTTTAGTGGTTTAGCCCCTATCAATCGGACTATTTGTTTTCGTTGTTGCAAATATAAACATATAGTTAATCCCTTTGTTAAGCAAGCATCAAGCTGTTTCAGCCCTTATATATTCAAACTAAATTATACAGAAAACCATAATTTTGTGCCTCGGAAAGCAGAATATTTACAAAAGTATAGCATCCCCGACCGCCCGAACACACCTACGCAGCCATAGCGTACTATCGGGTTTTTTTGGCGTTCTCCAAGAAAACCATTTGTGAATAGACAAAATCAACCCAATTATTAATTTTCAAAAAAATCATTAATTAAAACCCAATTCGCTATTTTTGCAAATTAATTTAAGCTATGAAAATCCAATGCTCTATTTTGTTTTTGATATTAGGCTGGGCTGCATTTTCGCAGGATCCAACCCAAAAAAACAAAAGTTTGGTTAAATCCGAAGCCCAAAAAAACATCGAATTGGCTCAAAAAGCACCAATCGATTTATACACAGTCATCTCGATTCAAAACGATTCTACCTATATCGATACTACGCTAACGATTCAAAAAGAGTATAAATTTAATTATTTGCGCAAAGATCTTTTTGGGCTTTTGCCGTTTTCAAACGATGGTCAAACCTACAACAACTTGCAGTTTTTGTCCCAAAAACAAACTGCATATCCCGATTTTGGGTTTCAAGCAAAGCAGTTTAATTATCTAAAAACCAATGATATAAATTATTATTCTGTCCCAACACCTCTTACAGAGTTGTTTTATAAAACCGCTATACAACAAGGCCAAAATTTGGATTCATTTATCACCATAAACACCTCGCCGCAATTTAATTTTTCGATAGCCTACAAGGGCTTGCGCTCTTTGGGCAACTATCTAAACCAGCTTTCGAGCACCGGTAATTTTCGGGCGACGGCTTCATACAACAGCAAAAAACAAAATTACTCGTTCAAAACCCATTTTGTCGCACAAGACATTTCAAATCAAGAAAATGGCGGCATCGTAAACAGGGCTGATTTTGAAAATGGCGACAACAAATTTACCGATCGAGCACGCCTGCAAGTATATCTTGCAGATGCCAAATCGCTGCTTGAAGGCAAAAGATTTTTTGCGTTTCAAAGCCTTCGATTGAATACCAAAAACCAAAAAAATAATTTGTTCTTGAATTATAAATTCACGGCAGAAAACAAATATTTTGTTTTTACGCAACCAACAGTTGCCTCACAAATCACCACCCAAAGTGGAGCTACAACCTATTTGAATCGATTTGGCAGTAGTTATGTGAGCAATAATATCAATGACAAAACAAGCTATCAAAACTTGATTCACAATGCAGGTTTGAGTTTTGAAAATATAGCTTTGGGCAAAATATATTTTGGTTTGAGTGACTTCAAATACCATTATTTTTACAACAATGTTTTGGTCATCAACGGCAACACAATTCCAAACGAAATTAAGGATCATATCAGCAGTTTTGAAACCCTGTACAAATACCAAAAAGACAATTGGAACGCCGTTTTTGAATATTCAAACTCGATAACCAAACAGGATTTGAGCCATCTTGATCTAAAATTAGAATATAATTTTGATGATGATAATCAGTTAGCTATTGGGTTTCAAAAAACCAATAAACTACCCAACCACGTTTTTAATTTGTTTCAAAGTGCTTATACCAATTATAACTGGAAAAATGATTTTAAGAACGAAAAAATAGTTCGATTTCATGCCGAAGCCACCACCAAATGGCTAGATGCTAGCCTCGAATGGAATCAATTAGCGGATAGGCTTTTTTTTGAAAACACGAGCCCTACTGCGCTAATCACTTTGCCCAAGCAGTTTGAGGGCAACATCAATTTGGCAGCAGTCAAGATTGAAAAAGAAATTAGTTTCAGAAAATTTTCGCTCAACAACACTGTTTTGTATCAAAAAGTGGCGCAGTCAGAGCGTATTTTGAATGTTCCCGAATTGGTCTTGCGACATTCTTTATATTATTCGGATGTTTTGTTTAAAAAAGCGATGAATTTACAAACGGGTTTTACGCTGCATTATTTTTCTCGTTATACTGCCAACGAATACAACCCTGTTTTGGGGGAATTTTTTGTACAATCAGCCCTCGAAATCGGTGATTTTCCTATGCTTGACTTTTTTGTAAACGCAAAAATCAAGCAAACACGGATCTATTTGAAGGCCGAACATTTTAATGCAGCCTTTTCTAAATCAAATTATTATGCTTCGCCAAACAATCCTTTGGTTGATTTTACGATTAGGTTTGGCTTGGTTTGGAACTTTTTTCAGTAGTCTTTTCTGGTAGCTTCATCCCAAATTTAAAATATAAAACCGTTTGATAAAATAAAAATATTTTGGTATTTTTGACTAAAATTTTATCCGCCATGCAAACCATTTCTGAAGCAGCTGCTTATACCATCAAATTTATCAATCAAACCAATCGGTCTGTTTTTTTGACCGGAAAAGCGGGCACCGGCAAAACCACGCTCCTACGCGAAATTATCAATTCGACCCACAAAAACACAGTTGTAGTAGCACCAACGGGTATTGCCGCTTTGAATGCAGGCGGTGTTACGATTCACTCGATGTTTCAACTCCCATTTGGAGGCTTTATTCCAGATGTGAAGGCAGAGGCTTTTCGGGATAACCTGAAATTTGAAACCCCAAATACGCTACGACGCAATTTTAAAATGAGCGGTCAAAAAAAGGCAGTTATCAGCAATATGGAATTGCTTATTATAGACGAAGTGAGTATGCTACGGTCAGACTTGCTTGATGCCATAGATTGTGTAATGCAAAGTGTTCGTAAAAAAAAATTGCCTTTTGGAGGTGTTCAAGTGCTTTTTATTGGAGATTTGTTGCAGCTACCGCCTGTTGTTCGGGATGATGAATGGCGCATATTGCGACCTTATTATCAAGGCAAATTTTTTTTTCATTCAAAAGTAGTGGAACAAAATCCACCTTTGTATATAGAATTATCAAAGATTTTTAGACAGACGGATACTGCTTTTATTGCTGTGCTCAACAATTTGCGCAACAACACCATCTCGCAGGCCGATGTACAAACGCTGAACGCTTATGTAAAGCCAAACTTTGATTTGAAAGCCAACAAAGGTTATATCACACTGACCACTCACAATGCAAAAGCTGATGATATGAACGCCAAAGCATTGGCTGACTTGGAGGGCAAATTAATGAATTTTCGGGCAGAAGTTGTTGCTGATTTTCCGGACAAAATTTTTCCGATAGAGGCCAATTTACAACTCAAAGTTGGAGCGCAAATTATGTTTATAAAAAATGACGCATCGCCCGAAAAAAATTATTTTAATGGCAAAATGGGACTTATAAAATCCTTGTCTGAAAATGAAATTTTGGTGCATTTTGTAGAGGAAAACAAAACAATAGAGGTCGAAAAAAATGAGTGGCAAAACATTCGCTACACCGTAAATGCGGACACAAAAGAAATAGAAGAGGAGATTTTGGGCAGTTTTGTGCATTATCCTATCAAATTGGCGTGGGCTATCACGGTTCATAAAAGCCAAGGGCTTACGTTTGACAAAGCCGCACTCGATGTGTCGCAAGTATTTATGCCCGGCCAGGCTTATGTGGCGCTGTCACGGTTGCGGTCTTTGGAGGGTTTGGTTTTGTTGTCGCCAATTCAAATGAATGGAATTTCTAACGACCAAGATGTGATGGCGTATGCCAACAACAAAGCGGTCGAATCGAGTTTGGAAATGGTTTTGGAGATCGAAACCAAAAATTATATCCACCATTTTTTAAAAAACAGTTTCAACTGGAACGATTTGGCACAGGCTTGGCGCAATCACCAATTTAGTTACGGACAAGAAACAGAGAAATCTGTAAAATCAAAGCAAGCCGTTTGGGCACAGAGCCAAGCCAAAGTGGTATGGGAGTTGCTGGATCCAGCGAGCAAATTTATGCAACAATTAGATCGATTGTTTGCCTCAAAAGACATTGATTTTAAACACATTACAGAAAGAATTCACGCTGCTATTCAATATTTTTTGAAACCAATGGATCAGTTGGTAACCGAGATATTGTGGAAAATGGAGGAAATAAAACGCATCAAGAAAGCCAAAACCTTGTTTGACGAACTTCTGCTACTCGAGGATCTTCAAGTGAAAGTGGTTCTGAAACTGATGCAAACAAAACTTTTGGTAGATACGGTTGTGGCGCATCAAACGATTGCGAAAGATACTTTGCAATCGGCAGAAATTAAGGGTTATAAAAGTAAAAAAATAGCTCAAATTCAAGCAGAATTCAAACTGAAAAATGTCAATTTGATCGAGGATGATTTGGATTTGGAGCGTTATTCAAAAACAGCAAAAATACAAAAGGAACCCAAAAAAGCTACTTCGATCGAAACATTAGAGCTATGGCAAAAAAATCACAGCATTGCCGAGATAGCCAAAATAAGAAAATTTACGGTTGGCACCATCGAAGGTCATTTTACAAAATTAATTATAGATGGCAAAGTGCGGCTTGACGAAGTGATGAGTTTAGAAAAAATCGATGTTTTGACAAAGGCTTTCGCCGAATATAAAGAAGAAACTTTGACCCCGCTAAAAGAGCAGTTGGGGAATGAGTATAGCTGGGAAAATCTGAAAATGTTTAAAGCGAGTTTGTCAATAAAATCAGTAGTTGGGGAGTAATGGGTTAAAGATTTGACGAGATTTGACAACTTTTCAAGCTTTGACAACTTATCAAGCTTTGACAACTTTTAAAAAGTTGTCAAAGCTAACAAAAATCTAAATACGAGCTTTGACAACTTTCCAAAAGTTGTCAAAGCTAACAAAGATCTAAATACGAGCTTTGACAACTTTCCAAAAGTTGTCAAAGCTAACAAAGATCTAAATACGAGTTTTGACAACATTTCAAGATTTGACAACTTTTTAAAAGTTGTCAAATCTAACCTAATAAAAATTTAAAAATGGCAAAAACGGAACATTATTACACACGGTTTGAAAATGACGGCATATATCACGTTTATAATAGAACAGTTGATAGAAAACCTATGT
>JANNBA010000081.1:0-5416 GCA_031384845.1 Bacteroidota bacterium | reverse complement strand
GTTTTTGATGTATTAGCTTTCGCTAACGTGTATTTCATCTATTTTATAAGATTAATATACCACTTTTTTGGTTACAACGCTGTTGTCATCTGCCGTGATTTGAACCAACAACACTTGTTGCTCGGCTTTCAAATTAGTAAGGCTTGTGGTTGTTGCATTGATGTTTGATTGCTCAAATACCAATCTACCACGGATGTCAAATACTTTTACCGCTTTCATTGTAACTTTTCCTGCATTGATATTCAAAACATTGTTTTGTTTGAAAATCACTACAGAATTGGTGTCAAATTTAGGCGTTTGAGTGGCCAACAAGTTGTCATACACAATCTCAAATCTCGTGTTGTCTGTACCTGCGGTAGCAGCAAACGAATAAGATGAGATTTTCAAATCATGGATAGCACCCGTAACATTATCTTTCAAATAAATGTTTTGTGTGTCAAACAATCCATCAACGTGATCTATCGAAATCGTGTAGGTGTCATCTGTCATTGCTTTGAAGCCCATTGGCACAACATCTGTTGTAGCAAATGGCAAAGCACGTCCTTGGATTGCATAGTTTTCGTTGTTCATCACGGTAGAAATGCCACTGACTTGTTCAGCAGTCTTTCCGTCTATTGAATCGTCGAATCCTTGGGTAGCTCCAGACACATATCCAATCAATATTTGATTTAGAGGTTCTGAATTAGAATCAAGATTTAGCCAGATTCTATTTCTCTCGATGCTATCAGCATTTCTAAAAAATTGACCACTATTGTTTCCATCACGCATCGTATTGCTAAACATAACAGTTGAAGGAGTTGCTGCATAAAACACAAAACCTTGACCCGTTTGAACGGTTCCGTTTGGAATTACACCTCCAGAAACTGCTGCTACACCTCCTGTGATATTATAGCTGGCATAGTTTGACGCAGTACCTGATAATGAATTATGAGTCCAAAAATACAATGTCCCTGGATTGATGCTCAAAAATGAAGTAGCATCAATTGGAGATGGATACGGATTTCCAATCAAATTAAAACCCGATGCGATGTGAGTAACACCAATGGCAATGTCTCCATTATTTGGTATTCCAGAAAATTCACCATTAAAAGTTGATAGCGTTCCAGCTGTTGGAAAATTATTTGGTGCTCGCAATGAATATCCTTTTGCGGTAGCAAAATTTGTTGTTAATGGATCCAATGAAACGAAGGTACTACTGCTTTCATCAAACTCATAAAAACGACTTAATCCTACAGGTGGTGACACCGTTTGTGGCGAAAAGGCTTTGAGGTTTTGGTTGGCTACTGGCGAAGACCAATATACATAATCCAAACGGCGCATTGTGGCAGCTCTTTGCGAATGGATATCGCCAGAATTGGTGTTCGTAGCTCCTGCTTGCAACAAATTGGCATTGTTGCTAAAGGTTAATGATGCGCCTGTGGCTACTGTAACGGCTCCAGAAATGATAAAATCATCGCCTGAAGACACCACTACCACCGCAGCAGAATCTACAGTCAAGGAGCAAGCAGACAAATTGCCGGCTGATGTAAAATTGCCAGAAATAACCGCCGGTTGATTGGCTACAGGATAACCGTTACTCCATGTAGTACCGTTCCAAATTGTTGGTATCGTACAATCAGGATTTGGCATGAAAATAATTGTAATTGTAGCTACATTTGAAGTCAATCCTAAATTGTCATTGACGGTATAAGAAATAACTGCGGTGCCTACAAAGCCTGTTATTGGTGTCATCGTAACTATTCCCATACTGTCAACACTCCAGTTTCCTTGGGCAGTAGCAAACACGGCATCAATTGCCGCTGTGCTTGGGTCAAGATCTACTGTTGCGGTATCAATAGTGCCATCTGTATCGATATCAAGTACAGTAACATCAATCAAAGTAATCCAGTTTACTAATGAAACTCCAGTGTCATTTACAGCAATTGGGGCATCGTTTATAGCAGTAACCGTGATGGTTATTGTAGCCACATTAGATACGCCGCCCTCGTTGTCGTTGATGGTATAAGACAAAACGGCAATGCCATAAAAGTTGGCTGCTGGTACAAAAGTAACCATTCCTATACTGTCAACACTCCAGTTTCCTTGGGCAGTAGCAAACACGGCATCAATTGCCGCTGTGCTTGGGTCAAGATCTACTGTTGCGGTATCAATAGTGCCATCTGCATCGCTGTCATTTAGCGTAACATCAACCAAAACAGCGGTGTCTTCGAGGGTTGTAGCAATGTCGTTATCAGCAAACGGATATTCATTTATGGCAGTAACCGTGATGGTTATCGTAGCCACATTAGAAATTATGCCCAAATTGTCTAATACCGTATAAGTAAGGGTGGCTATACCATTATAGCCCAACGTTGGCGTAAAAGTAAGCACACCCGTTGCCGAAACCGACCAAAAACCTTGTGCTGTGAGCATTGTGGTTTGCTGTCCTGCAAGAGTCGTATCAAGATCTACTGACGCGGCATCAATAGTGCCATCAAGGTCATAATCATTTGCGGTGATGTTCCATACGGCTGGCACGTCTTCTGGTGTTGTGGCAGTATCATCTACGGCAATTGGGTTTATTACTGTATATACAACTACGCTTGCTACGGCAATTTCACAGTTGCTTGGGTTCAAGCCCTCACAAATCACGTATGCAATGGTATAAGTGCCTGCTGATGTGCTTGCTGCTACCGTGATCGTTCCATCAACATTTACCGTTAAGGCTGCTGTTGGTGTTGAACTCAAATTAATAACCACTGGAGTAATTGGTACGCCATTCAAGGTATCGTTTGCCAATACTGATGGGGTGCTTGCGCCTGGGATAGCCATGAAACTGTCTGCTGCGGCATCGATTACTACGGCTGTTACCGTTATTGTAGCGATAGCGGTAGAACAATTGGCTGGGTTTAAGATTTCACAGATGGTGTATGCAATGGTATAAGTTCCTGCTGGAGT
Organism: Bacteroidota bacterium; assembly: GCA_031384845.1. Classification (GTDB taxonomy): domain Bacteria; phylum Bacteroidota; class Bacteroidia; order Flavobacteriales; family Flavobacteriaceae; genus Flavobacterium. The sequence continues at coordinate 2,479 of JANNBA010000081.1, read as the reverse complement.
GGTTGCCGATACAGTTATGCTGCCATCTGTATTTACGCTAAGGAATGTCGTTGGTGTTGAGTTCAAAGTAACTGTTGCCAAAGTAACTGCTACACCATCAAAAGTGTCATTTGCAAAAACATTGGCAATCGCCACACCGCCTATTGTACTTATGGCTGTACCAAAATCAGGAGTTGCGGTAATTTCAAACGGCACTACTGTGGTTAGTGTGGTGTTTGTAATAATTGGCGGATTGAAATCAAAATATATATCTGCTGTTGCCGCCATACTTTCGCCAATTGCAATGCTTGCTTTTGGTTTTAATCGGTATGAAATCCAACCATGACTACCTGGCTCGTCTGAAGTACTATCGGCAAGGTTTATGCCATTCATCACAAAATCAACATGGCCACCAACTTGATTGATAATAGCCGAATGACTTGTGCCTAGAACTTGTAGCGAACCCCAATCCAAATTAGGATCCAAATCTTCTGACACCGTGATATTTATGGCGCTTGCAGTTCCTGTGTTTTGAAAACGAACAAAATAATCCAAATAATCTGATGTTTGGTCTGGCTTGATTGTAGCACCCTGCGAAACAGCAATATCATTTGGATCATAGGAATTGACAACGATTTGCGTCAAAACATGGGTGTTATTAGCTGGCGTAACGTCTGCTGAAACAGGAATATTGCTCGTAAAAGTAAGCGGTGTTCCAGACGGCGCAATAGCGGGTAAAAATATTTGAAATGACAAAAACGACAAGCCTACAGTTTGAAACGGCGCTATTCCCGAAGGGTTAAAAGTTAAGGTATTAGCAGACAAAGTAGCTGCAGCAGTGCTCGAAACGAAACTCATTTTTGTAGCATCAAACTGAAGCGTAACTGGCCCGCTCCATGTGGTTGACCCATTGTTTTTGACCATTAATGAGTAATTTGACACAAAACCCGGACGTGCTGGTAAATAAGATTGTAAATAAATTTCTAAATCGTTCACTACAGCAGAAGAAGTAATACAAAAATCTGTATTGATCACTGTGCCAGGAGTACTGAAATTTAAAGTGGTTGAAACTGGAGTTGCAGAAAAATAAGAAGGCAAACCTGCAGTATAAGGAGTTACTTGATTGGCACCAAAATCACCCTTTAATGAATAGTTTCCAGCGTAGGTCCATGTAGCATAATTGGTGGCTCCCACAGTATTGTCAACTCTAATATAATTCAGCATTGGATCAGAGGCATCACAGCCATCATTATTACTATCAAATTGAATCTTGCCAGTTATAGTGTTTTTTCTTACCAATATTCTGGCATAGTTTGTAGCACATAGTGTTGGATTTGCGGTTGCACAAATGGTATAAACAATATTATAATAACCTTCGCTAACGGTGCTATCCAAAGAAATTGTTCCGTCTGGATTGATAGTGAAACCCGCTGAAGCCGAGAGCATAGCAACAGTAACTGTTGAAGATGTAGGCATAACAGCATTTAATAAATCATTGTTGAAAATACTAGCGGTGGTGCCTCCGGCATATAATGAGGTGGTATAAAAATCATCAAAATTCGCCGCTATTGACGAAGCAGACGAGCCAGTTACAACAATAGTGGCCGTTAATGGAGTTCCATTCCCGCTATAATTTAACACATAGACACCTGGCGGTGTGCCAATTGCTACATATATATTGGTTGAATCACCTGTAAAATTAGTGGGCAAGGTACTAAAATCATAATTAATTAGATCATCTCCAACATAATCGTTGCAAGCAATACAATATGAAGCGATACTGAGATTATCATGTGGATTTGCTGAAAAATCGTCGTCATAAACTTGACTAGGATTATAAAAAGGAGGCTCCCAAGGAACATAAAAACTTTGAATTGTTATCGTTGCCTGAGAACAATTTCCAATACTATCACATATTTGATATACAACATTGTATGTACCAATTGGAGGTAGATAAATGGAATATAAAAATCCATCATCAGTAATAGCAAAATAACCATCAGATGTAATCATCGAGACAGTCACATCTGCAGATGTTGCGATAGTTCCATTATAGAAATCATTTTCTAAAACGGGAATCCAAACATTGCCATCAGATGTTGAATAATTATCATTATTTGCAACTACCTGTGCCTGGATTTTAAAATTGGTGCATAAGCCCAAAAGCAGGATAAAAAACGAACTTTTAAATAATTTTTTCATAATTTCATAATATTTAGTTTTCCCTACTCATGGTTTGGCTTTTCGGGTTGCGCCATTTATTGTGCTTTTAACACTTTACAAATTTGCATACTATCTCACAATCAAAGCATCGTGTTTTAACGGTATTTGCTACCGTGTTTTAACGGTGTTTTTTACCGTGTTTTAACGGTGGGAAATACCGTTAAACAACGGTTTGAAATTATTGTAATATATTTGTTCTTTGCATGGTATAGAAATTCATTTTTATCAAAATCGTAAATCCTTAACGCCGAAAGGCACAACAACCAAAGATCATGAA
>JANNBA010000080.1:0-24257 GCA_031384845.1 Bacteroidota bacterium | reverse complement strand
CAAAAAAACGCAACTTTTATTGAATAAAAAAATTTTTGAATCAAAATTTAACTTTAGTGATTTGGCAAAAGATTTTTATTACTTTTGATAAAAAAAAATGACGCCCGAAAATTTACAAACAATTGCATTCAAATGGTTTGAGGCTTTCAATAACCATAATCTCGACCAGCTATTATCGCTTTATGATGATAATGCCGAGCATTATAGCCCAAAATTAAAAGTACAACAGCCAGAAACCAAGGGTTTTATTTCTGGAAAAAGTCAATTGCGAGCATGGTGGCAATCGGCATTTGACCAACTGCCAAGCCTGCAATACAAACCAAGTTCGTTTACTGCAAATAATGATCGAATTTTTATGGAATATACACGCAGTGTCGATAATCAAGAGCCGCTTTTGGTGGCTGAAGTGCTTGTTGTGAGAGACGGAAAGATCACGGCATCACGGGTATATCACGGTTAATTTTTATTTAAAAAAAAACATAAAACATTTATTATGAAAAAGTTACATATAATTTACAGTTGTTTTCTATTCTTATTTTTATTTACAAATTGTAAAAATGAAAACAAAAATCAAGATTTTTCGGCTTTGACAAAAGCTTATTTTGACGACAAAAATAGTTTTGATCCACTTGGAGCAACCCAAAATGGGCAACACCAATTTGATGGTCAATTGCAGCTGGATATGACCGATGCTTATCGAAAAAAGTTGGGCGAATTTTATAAAAAATACCTTCAAGAATTGAAAAAAATTGAGGTTTCAATGCTTTCGCCAGACGAAAAAGTGAGCTTTGACATCATGCAATGGGAAATAAATCGTGGTCAAGATCTGCTTGAGCTGCCAACCAATCTGATGCCAATTCATCAGTTTTGGGGCACCCATCTTACCATGGCACAATTTGCCGGTGGTACAAGTGCACAGCCTTTTGCGACAGAAAAAGACTATCTTAATTTTCTAAATAGAATAGAAAAATATGCCGTTTGGATCGACTCTTCTATTGTTTATATGAAAAAAGGAATATCACAAAAAACGGTATTACCAAAGGCATTGGTGGTTAAATTGATACCTCAATTTGAAGATTCTTTTACGCAAGACCCTAAAGATAACCTATTTTATGCTGCAATCAAATTGATGCCCGCTCAATTCTCTGATGCTACAAAAAAATCTTTGTCTGCAAAATACGCTATTGCAATAGACCAACGGTTGAACCCAAGTTTTCAAAAAATGACTGCTTTTCTAAAAATAGAATATTTGCCAGCTGCCCTATCTACAAGCGGGATTGGAAGCTTGCCTCAAGGCGAAAAAATGTATGCTGCATTCGCAAAAATGTGGACGACAACAGATTTGAAACCCGAAGAAATTCATGAATTGGGTTTGAAAGAAGTAGCGCGGCTGAAAAACGAAATGGAAAAAGTAAAAAAACAGGTTGGATATAAAGGTGATTTGGTTTCTTTTTTTAATGATTTAAGAAACAAACCAGCCCTAAAACCTTTCAAAAAACCCGAAGAGGTTATTGCAAATTTTGAAGCTATTTATGCTCGAATCAAGCCCAATGTTGACAAATTATTTTCGCTTCAGCCAAAAACACCTTTTCAAATCAAGCGCACCGAAGCTTTTCGAGAAAAAACCGCAAGTGCAGAATACCAACAAGGTGCGGCAGATGGTTCACGCCCAGGCACTTTTTATGTCCCAATTCCGGACGTTTCCGCTTATTCTGTGCTCGAAGACGAAGATTTGTTTTTGCATGAAGCCATTCCAGGGCATCATTTTCAAATTTCGTTGCAGCAAGAAAATCGGTCATTGCCAGATTTTCGGCGTTTTAATTGGTTTGGTGCTTATGGCGAAGGTTGGGCTTTGTATTGCGAAAGTTTGGGCAAAGAACTGGGGCTATATCAAGACCCATATCAATATTTGGGAATGCTCAACAACGAGATGCACCGAGCCATTCGATTGGTTGTTGACACAGGTTTGCACAGCAAAGGCTGGTCGCGCGAGCAGGCAATTCAATATTCTTTAGAAAATGAAGCTGCTGGTATCGAAAGCATTACGGCCGAAATAGAACGCTACATGGCTATCCCGGGACAAGCACTTTCCTACAAAATCGGTCAATTAAAAATCATGGAATTACGAAGAAAAGCGGAACTAAAATTTGGAAAAAACTTTGATATTCGGGTTTTTCATCAAAAAGTTTTGGAGTCTGGTGTGATGCCATTGGCTTTGTTAGAACAAAAAATCAATGCTTGGATTGAAGAGTAATTTTAGATAAAACAAAATGATTAATATATTCCAATAAACATTTGGAATTAGCTTAAACCTCAACTATAGTTTGAACAAATCTACAACAAACCATCTTTCAAGAAAGGCTTAACTTCGTCAAAAGTAAAAATCAAATCCTTTGACCCGTCAGAATAGCTTGCGGCCTCATATTGATTATAGTATAAAAGCATCCCGGTTTTTGTAAAAAAAATATTTTCGGGCAATCTAAACACTTCATTTTCAAACATAAATCCGGTTGCATTGATATTAACCTTTGCAGGAATTTTGAATTTGGCTCTAAACTTATTTTCTGCAAATACTAAAAATTCTTTTTCGTTTTTGAAAAAATCATTATTCGTCATTTTTTTGCCGGTCTTGGCATCAAATAGTAACGAAACCAAACCTTGATAACCGTGTGCGCCACCTGTAAAAGTATAAAAATTGATTTCGATGTTCAATAATTTGTCAGATTGAAATATTACTTTGGCTTTTACATCGCCTTCCCAACCCACAATTTCATCAGGGAATTTTGTTTTTAATTCGGTATAAGCATTTACAAAAGAAGCCGTCAAATCATCATAGTTTACAGATTGAATTGGGTTTTTTTCAAACGAGATTACAGCCTCAACTGCCTTAAAAAGGCGTTTGTTTATACTATCTGCTGCGACAGTTTTGTTTATAGCAATCGGAATATTAATAGAAACTTCTGTGCAATTTTCTTTGCAAGACAGTACTGCCTTTTTTGAAAACTGCTGCTCTTCAAAAGTTAATTTTTTTTGACAACTTATTAATAAAACAACACTCAAAAACCCTAATAATATGCGTTTCATAATCTAAAAATTTATTGACAAAGGTACAATCTTGAAGTTTGAATTGGATAAAAAAAATTGTAAATTTGCTATAAATTTTTAATAAAATAATCATAAAATGAAATTCAATACCAAAGTCATTCACGGAAACCAACATCATGACCCAGCAACGGGTGCTGTAATGCCACCTGTTTATCTCACTTCTACCTTTGTGCAAACCAGTCCAGGAAAACCGCTAAATCCTGATTATGAATACAGTAGAGCTTCAAATCCAACACGTACCGCCCTCGAAAACGCTTTGGCGAGTATAGAAAATGGCGTTCGTGGATTGGCATTTTCATCTGGATTGGCAGCTACAGATTGCATCTTGCGCTCCCTAAAAGCTGGTGACGAAGTTATTGCCATGGACGATTTGTATGGTGGCACTTATCGCATGTTTAGCCGAATTTATGCCAATTCTGGAATCAAATTTCTTTTTGTTGATATGACAAATCTTGCCAAATTTGAAGCCCTTATCAATCAAAACACCAAATTGGTTTGGGTAGAAACCCCCACAAACCCATTGATGAAGCTTGCAGATATTGCGGCTATTGCCAAAATAACAAAGCCAAAAAACATTCTTTTTGCGGTCGATAACACCTTTGCAACGCCCTATTTGCAAAAACCTTTAGATTTGGGGGCAGACATCGTGATGCACTCTGCAACCAAATATCTCGGCGGTCATTCAGATGCTATCGCAGGCGCATTAATTGTAAAAGACGAAAAATTAGGCGAACAACTTCATTTTCAGCAATTTGCAACTGGAGCAACACTGGGCCCAATGGACTGCTTCTTGGTACATCGTGGTCTGAAAACCTTGCATTTGAGAATGCAAAGACATTGCGAAAACGGCGAAAAAGTAGTCGCTTTTTTACAAAAACATCCCAAAATAAAAACGGTTTATTATCCAGGTTTGCCAGAGCATCCGTTTCATGAAATTGCCAATAAACAAATGAGCGGTTTTGGCGGAATGGTCTCCTTTACTTTTGCTTCGGCTCAAAAACAAGACGCTATCTCGTTTCTCGAAAAACTAAAAGTTTTTACTCTCGCCGAATCCCTTGGAGGAGTAGAGTCTTTGGCAAACCATCCTGCACTCATGACACACGCCTCGATTCCAGAACACAAACGAAAAGAAGTTGGCATCACCGACGATTTAGTCCGTCTTAGCGTTGGGATAGAAGATATCGAAGATTTAATTGCAGATCTTGAACAAGCTCTCGCCTAAATTTCAGTCAGCCAAAACCTTCAAAAAACCCTATTTTTTGCTACCTTTGCAACCAAATAAACCGCTATGCTTGCAAACGCATTTCAAAGATACATCAACAACTTCAAAGGCTTTTCGAGAGAAATTTGGATTCTTACAACCATCACGTTTATCAACAGAGCAGGAACGATGGTTTTGCCATTTCTGACCAAATACCTTAAAGAAGACCTACAACTTTCGTTTGAACAAGTTGGTTGGATTATGGTTTTTTATGGTCTCGGATCGATGCTCGGCTCTTATCTTGGGGGCAAATTATCGGATAAAATTGGCTTTTACAAAATCATGGTTTTTAGCTTATTTGTAAGTGGATTACTCTTTTTTGCACTACAATATATCACAAGTTTTTGGGGTTTAGCAATCGGAATGTTTGTATTAATGGTCGTGGCAGACATGTTTCGACCTGCTATGTTTGTATCTATTGGCAGCTATGCCAAACCCGAAAACAGAGCGCGGGCCTTTACTCTGGTTCGATTGGCTGTCAATTTGGGGCTTGCAGCTGGCCCGGCTTTAGGCGGATTATTAATTATGAATATCGGCTATCACGGCTTGTTTTGGGTAGATGGTATAACTTGTATAATCGCCATCACAATCTTTGCATTGATGGTAAAAGAAACCCCGTTTGTAAACCCAAAGGCATCCCTTTTAGAAAATCAAACCAGCAAGATATCTGTTTTTGATGACAAAATATTTTGGGTTTTTCTAATCATTTGTTTTGCCACTGCAATGACCTTTTTTCAACTTTTTTCGACGCTGCCGCTATACCACCACGACAAATATGGTATGACAGAGCTGCAAACGGGGCTTTTAATCACTATCAACGGGCTGATTATTTTTTTTCTTGAAATGCCCATCGTTAGCTATTTTGAACGCAAAAAAACCCAAAAAATCAACCTCATCTTTTGGGGATCGGTGATGATGGCCATTAGCTTTTTTGTGCTTCTGTTCGACTCTTGGAGTGGTATTCTGATTGTGAGTTTGCTCTTGATTACCTTTGGCGAAATGTTTATTTTTCCGTTTTCAAACTCGTTTGTGCTGAGCCGTGCTCCAAAAGGCTTTGAAGGTCGCTATATGGCGCTTTTTACGATGAGTTTTAGCGTTGCACACATTGGTAGTTCAAAAATTGGGATGGATATTGTGGCTCATTTTGGCTACCTCATCAACTGGATTTTTATGGGATTCATAGGTATATTGGCCGTAATATGTAGCCTTTTGGTCAAAAAATTATTAAAACAAGAAGTGCTTCAGGCATAATCCCAAATAGTGGCTTTGCAACTTTTTTTTGTCTTGACAAAAAACTCCTGGGTTGGTATATTGGTCTTTGGTGTAATTGAAATGGATGTGCCTTTTTGACAAAAAAAAGTGTTTGAACTGCTTGCGTGAGGGCAAAGGCGGAGCTCTTTTGGGGCTGGCGTTTTTCAGCCAGCCTCAAAAAGCGGGAGCCGGAGACCGACCCTTGGGGCACGCCCAAAAAAAAACCGTTATCTACAAGAATGGCTTGTTTGATAACGGTTTTATAGTTTTGAAATGAATTTAGTTTTCTAAATTGTCTCTCATATTTTGTATGTAAGCTGCTTTTTGAATTTTGGCTCTGTTGGTTACAGATGGTTTTATAAAAGCAGTGCGTGCACGAAGTTGACGAACAGTTCCTGTTTTATCAAATTTTCGTTTGTAGCGTTTTAATGCGCGATCGATATTTTCTCCGTCTTTAATTGGTATAATTAACATAATATGACACCTCCCTTCGTTAAGGGTGCAAAGATAGTTATTTTTTTGGTTTTTGCAATTATTTTAGAATATGTTTTGCAATTACAATTTTTTGTATTTCGGTGGTGCCTTCGCCAATCGTGCAAAGTTTGGCATCGCGATAAAATTTTTCGACCGGAAAGTCTTTGGTAAATCCGTATCCGCCGTGAATTTGAACGGCGTCGTTGGCAATTTTCACACACACTTCTGAGGCATACATTTTGGCCATTGCTCCCATTGCGGTAACTGGTTTTTGGTGTTGTTTTAGATATGCGGCTTTGTGCAAAAGCAGTTCAGAGGCTTCAATTTCTGTAGCCATGTCGGCTAATTTGAAGGATATGGCTTGAAACTCGCATATTGGTTTGCCAAATTGGTGTCGCTCTTTGGCATATTGCAGTGCGGCTTGATAGGCACCTTTTGAGATGCCAAGTGAGAGTGCGCCTATCGAAATGCGGCCTCCGTCCAGAATTTTCATGGCTTGAACAAAGCCTTCGCCAATTTCGCCCAAGCGGTTTTGATCTGGTATTTTGCAGTTGTCAAAGATGAGTTCGGCGGTTTCTGAAGCGCGCATTCCTAATTTGTTTTCTTTTTTGCCCGAGCTAAATCCGGCTGTGCCTTTTTCGATTACAAATGCGGTCATGCCTTTTGAGTCGCCTTTTTGTCCGGTGCGCACAATCACAACGGCAATATCTCCTGATATGGCGTGGGTTATAAAATTTTTTGAACCATTAATTACCCAATTATCACCTTCTTTGACGGCGGTAGTGTTCATACCGCCTGCGTCTGAGCCGGTGTTGTGCTCGGTGAGCCCCCATGCGCCTATATATTGGGCAGAAGCCAATTTTGGAATCCATTTTTGTTTTTGAAAATCGTTACCAAAAGTCAATATATGATTGGTGCACAGCGAGTTGTGTGCGGCAACAGACAGCCCTATGGAGGGGTCAATTTTTGAAATTTCTTCGATTATGGTGATGTATTCGTGGTAGCCCAAACCTGAGCCACCTAGATTTTCGGGAACTAATGCGCCCATAAAACCCATTTCGCCCAATTTTTTGAAAACCTCGACTGGAAAATATTGGGATTCATCCCATTCCATGATATAAGGTGTGATGTGTTGTTTGCAAAAATCTTGTATAGATTGTGCAATTAAATCCTGTGTTTGGGTGTAGCTAAAATCCATATTTTTTGCGTATTGTTTTAAAAATCCAAATATAATGCAATAATATTTATTTTATCGACAGGAAAGTCGTTTATTTTTGACAAATCCTCAATTTTAATTTCGCCGTTGCTGCTTCTATATATCACAATTTCTTTGGCCACTGCATATTTAAAATACGGAAATTGCATCAGCTCTTTGATAGAAGCCTCGTTGATTTTGATTTTTTTGAGGTTGTTGTGATTCAAAACCTTAAAATGTTGGTTCAGTTTTTCGATTACTTCTGGCGATAATCCCCAGATATCGTTCATTTGTTGCATCGAAACAAAGGCGCCAAACTTGTCTTTTTCTTTCAAAATCCGTTCAGAAATGGCAGGGCCTATGCCATAAATCTTGATCAAATCTTCGGGGGTGGCTTGATTGATGTCAAGGATTTCGACAGCTTCTTTTTTGACAAAAGGCGTTTTTTCAAAAGCTGTGTTTTGTTTTTGATTTTTGACCCATTCTGAAAATTTAAAATAAGGTGAAATTGCGTTTGATAATGAGTCTGAAATACCCGTAACCGCTTGAAACGCCGCTGCAGAATTGGCAAATTGATTGGTTTTTCTGAATGCCAATAGCCTGTCAAATTGCGCCACGGTCAACCCCAATTTATAAGCTTTGCTGTCTGTCAAAAAATTGGGATTAAAAGGATATATTTTATATTTATAAATTTGATTTTCCAAGGGTTGATTTTCAATTTGTATTTGTTGTGAAAGCCAGTCTTTGGCTTGATTTGTGTTTGCAATTGGAACTGAAAAATCTAAAAAACAATAACCAACCTGAAAAATTGCCATGATCAAGAGCAACAAAAAAATGCCTTTTCGCTCTTGCAAATTCAATTTGAAATAAGATTTTTGTGGCTTGTATATCATAGATTATAAATCAAAAACCGAACTCCGTTTTGCCCGAACTAAATCTTTGAGTTTGAGCCAAAAGGCAAGCGTTAGATATACAGCAAACCACAATCCTGCAGTAGCAAATGAAAGGTATATAAAAAACAAGCGTACGCTATTGGCTCGCATTCCAAGCCGATCTGCCAATCGAGAAGAAACATCAAAACCGTGTTTTTCAAAAAAATATTTGAGCCTCAAATCTATTCTCATGGTTTCTTTAGTTTGTTTTTAATAAATGTGTGCCCACAGCACAGACCAAACATCTGCTATGATTGCAATACTCGTTTTTGAGTTGTAATAGTGCTTGTGTTTCAAACGCATTTTTGGCTTTTTGACCAAAATGAGTAAACTTTTGAATAATGCTGTTGTTTTCTGCTGCGATTCCTTTCAAAATCACCATCAATTCTTCGGAATTTTCGATGTTTTGGCTTCTGGCAAACGCAAATTTCAGTGGCAAAATCGTGTTGATAATTAACAAATCTATAAACGACCTAGATAAAGATTTTCGTTTCTTGGGGCTAATTTTGTCAAATTGATAATGCGTTTGCCAATAATCTGAAACGGAAACATCAAAAATATCATAAATTTTTTGAACCGAATCGGCTTCAATAATATTGGTAAATAAGTGCTGCTGTTTGCGCATAATTTGTGCCAACTGCGCCAATCGAATAGTTGGAAAATTATCTGGGCGGTGCTTAAAAAATTGTAGAGGCTCGATATAATTGCGTTGTAGTTGGTGTTTTTGAACTAGATATAAAAATCTGAATTTCAAATCATTATAATAATTATCTTGCTTTTCAGAATCTAATAATCCGGCAAATCCAAACAGCAGCGCTTCAATATTTTCGGTTTCAAAACTTTCTTTTCTAATGATTTTGAACGAAATGTTTTGGGCTATTTTCAAAAAACTAATACCATTTGTGTTTAACCCAAAGTTTTTGGCCAGCTGACAAAAAAGCACGTTTTCCCACTCGTGATTTGTGGCTTCGAGCATCTCTTGTATCGGCAAAGATTTGCGCTCTAATCGCTCAAAATAAAGCCGTTCTTGCCAATTTTCAAACACAAATGGGTCTAAATCAGCCAATTGATTTTCGCAAAAAATCCAAGATTTTGGATTTATTAACCCCTTATATTGTACAAGCACTTCTGGACTCACATACTTTTTTAGTTCTAAAACAGGAATTTCGATATTGTTTTTTCTAAAAATTTCGGTGTCGTGCTCCCATACTACATGCAAAATTACGTTTTCGTATGCCGCGTCGCGCTCATGATGGTGCGCATACCAATCTGATGATTTGATGTGAATTTCTACATTTCCGGCCCATTTTTGATCCTCAATCACGATTTGTGCATTAAAAAAATCTGGGCCTGCAAGTTGCAAATACTGACCCGAATTGACAATCGTTAGGTTTTCTCCATTGGAAGTTTTCAAACTTGATGTGTCAAATTTTTTTAATTTCCATATATAATGAAGAAAATCTTCTTTCATAAAGGTTTTATTTGAAATAAAAGACCAAATTAATAAAAAAAACATCAGTTTGATTTTTTTTTGAAAAAACATCAAATATTTTTCAAAAATTTGTAATTTTGAATATTATTAATTCAACTCATTTATGAACCTAAAAGTAAAAGCATTTGTAGCAAACTTGTTGAGTTTTGCCATATTTTTTATCATATTTCGATTTTTAATTACAAAATATACTGCCTTATCCGGGCTTTGGGTTCCTTTTGTTGCTTTTTTTGCAGCTAATATTATTGCACCAAAATTTCAATCGGTGAGCACAAAAGAGGGTGACAAGCTATTTATGAAATGGCTTTTTTTTAAAGATATTAAAGAAATCAAATAAATTTTGAAAATAAATATTTTAAAAGCAGCTCCTAAATCGCTTTAAATCAAATTTTAAAAAAAACGGCTTATTATTTCCATCCTAAAAAAAAAACGGTTGCATGAAAACAATTGGACTTATTGGCGGCATGTCTTGGGAAAGCACTGCTATCTATTATAAAATGCTAAACCAAAAAGCAAATGCCGTTTTAGGAGGCGTTCACTCATGCAAAAGCATCATGATATCTGTAGATTTTGGAGAAATTGCAAAATTACAACAAGACGAAAATTGGGATCAACTTGCCATTATCATGATAGATGCCGCTCAAAAATTAGAAAAATCTGGTGCCGATTTTATCGTTTTATGCACCAATACCATGCACAAACTTGCAGACGCCATCCAAAAAAACACCAACATTCCACTATTGCATATCGCCGATGCAACCGCCGAAGTGATCAAAGAAAATGGGCTAAAAAAAGTAGGTCTGTTGGGTACAAAATTCACAATGCAACACGCTTTCCTAAAAGATAGATTATCACAAAAACATGGAATTGACATCATAACTCCAAACTTGAAACAACAAAACATTGTTCACGATATCATCTACAACGAATTGGTAAAAGGCATTATCAAAGACGATTCAAGACAAAAATATCTCGAAATAATTGATGATTTGTGCCAAAAAGGTGCCCAAGGAATTGTTTTGGGATGCACCGAAATAATGTTGCTTGTATCTAAAAAGGATACCACAAAAAGGATATTTGACACAACAGAAATCCACGCTTGTAAGGCGATTGAGCTTGCCTATTATAAATAGCGTCTTATTGTTTTTTTATAATTTGCAAGTCGCCAAACGAATAATGTTATTGAATTTATTTTTTACTTCCACTTGATTTTAAATCTAAATTAAAAACAACATTCAAGATTACACCGTTATTATTTTGAAAAACATTGCGGTTGTTTATCTCTCTTCCAAGCTGAATTGTTTGGTTGAGATAGCCCGTTTCTAATTTTAATGTAGGATTTATTCTCATCCCAAATAGGAGTCCTACCCTGTTTTGATCAAAAATATTTTCGCCAACATTTTCGCCAAAACTAATGAAAATCTCGTCATAAAGCGCAATATATGGTTTTTCACCCTTGGATTCAATCCAATTTAATGGTATTTGTATTTTTGATAAATATCTAAACCTGTTCAAAAAAGGATAAGAATCTTCTGTCATTAAACCTGAAGCTGAATATTTTCCAACCCATCTTTGTTCTAGCACAAATCGATGTGATATGTCTAAATTCATTATCTTATCTGTAAGTGTAATCATTTGAAAAAAACGATGTTCTGAAAAGTCTTTTCCCATACTATTAATTGGAATTTCGCCATAAGGAAATGTTTCTATCCAAGCATATCCTATCCGAAGTTGTACTTTTGGGTCAATTTGATAATTTATTCCAATTCTCAATAGACTTTGCTGCCATTTCTCTATTAGTTCGGCTCTACGAAATTGATATTCAGTATGAATTCCAACTTTTTTATTAATTTTGAAAGTTCCAAAATAATTAAACCAGCCAATTTTATTTTCTGTGGTTAACCTTGTATTTTGAGAAAATCCGAAGTTTAAAAAAAGTACGTTTACAAACAATAATACTAATGATTTTTTCATTTTTTAGGTTAAATACTTAGGATTATAATGAATTCATAAAATTCAACAAATCATTACGTTCTTTTGAAGTGAGTTTTTTGAACTTGTTTTTTGCGTTTTGCGCTTCGCCACCGTGCCATAGAATTGCTTCCAAAATTGTTTTTGCTCTACCATCGTGCAAAAACTGGGCTTTGCTATTTACAACTTTTGTCAATCCAATTCCCCAAAGCGGAGGTGTTTTCCATTCAGAACCTGTAGCCAAAAAATCTGGTCTATTATCTGCCAAATCTGGTCCCATATCGTGTAGCAAAAAGTCAGAATATGGAAAAAATATTTGATTAGAAAGAATGGCAACATCACTTTGTCCTGTTACTTGTTTTGGAGTGTGGCATTTTGCGCAATCTATTGTTTCAAAAATCTTTTTACCCTCAATCACGCTTGCGTCTTTGGTGTTTCTGCGCGAAGGCACTCCTAATGATTTTGTATAAAATGTGGTTACATCCAAGGTGTTTTGATCGATATCGATATTTGAATTTAATCCAGAAACACAATTTATTTGTCCTTCACAACTTTCTTTTGTAAACAAAATATTGGTAATACCCATATCTTGATGATATGCCGAAGCGGTTTGATGCTGCAATGAATAACTGTTAGCCTTTAGCCCAAACCGACCAAGCCTTTTTTGATTGGTTTCATAATCCCAAACATAATTTGCACGTCCAGAAATACCATCTCCATTTGTGTCATTTTCATCAACTTGAGCCAAAATAGAAGTTATAGAAAGCGCATCTACCAATCCCAATCCAAAAACTGGTGGAGGACTTCTTGGTGAAATTTGTACTCCGTTGGGCAGTGTTATATAAGGGTTTGTGATGCTGTATATTGGTTTTTGAAGCGTTATAGTTGTGCCATCTTCAAAGGTTTCGATAATTGGGGTATTGGTAATGCCGATTTTTCCTTCGGGTATTACTCCAAAAATTGCTTTTGTTTGCAACTGTGTGCCAAATCCTGGAACATCAATGGCATCATCGTATGAGCCAAATCCTGGCATACTTATTTTTAGAAGCAAGCCCGAAGACAGGTCACCGCTATACTCTGGCGAGCTACCACGACCGTTTCTTATATGACAATTGATACAGCTATTTTGATTAAAATTTGGTCCCAATCCTCCTGCTTGAACAGATGGGTAAGTAACAAATGTTTGGTCAAATGCGCCATCACCTTCAAAATGTAATTTTATTTCTGCAGCTGATAATCCATCTGGTGGCAGTGTGTAAGCATCTGGTCCATCTGAGGATATAGTAGCAAGCCCACCCAAATTCAAATCTTCTGCCTCTGGAATTGTTATATAGGTATCATTATCGTCTTTTGAGCAAGAATATTGAAAAAACACCGTGCAAATAAGAAAATATTTTATAAAATTGCTCATTTTTTTGGATTATAAAGAATTTATCAACGGCATCAACTCGCTTTCTAACGTGGTTTTTAGCGTTCTAATTTTGCCTTGAGCGCTTGTTACCGATGGGCTTTGGTTTGAAACTGCTGCTGTAAAAGTGCCTTCGATGTTTTGAATTGCCATAATAGCATCTATAATTTGGGATTTTACTTTTGCATCAAGTGTTGCATTTCTCGAAACAACAATTGACGAAATCCCACTTCCGTTTCCGTTGTTTGCAAATTTACCCAAATAAATGTTTTGAATGCTTTTTATATTGTCTATAAAATCTTTTTTGGAGTTGGCACTAAAACTGCTTTCTTCCAACGTAACATCGTTTTGAGAAAATGGATCGTTTATTTTTCCGTTTGCAACCTCGTCTGCAATCCCAATTATTTTATTTGTGAGTTCTACTAAGGCCGATTTTTGACTTATATACACTTGCGATCCACTGCCAGCATTGGTCAAGTTGAGTATAAATTTGTCACCGCTAATAGCCCAAAGTTTGTATAATTTGTTAGTATCTGTCGCCAAATTTGCGGCACACGATTTTAGATATTCAAATTCACGAGTTGTAAAATCGCCAACTTGCTTATTTCCATTAGCTCCCCAAAGCAAAAATTCAATCGTGTGAAAACCTTTCAAATAACCTTCTTGGTTGGCAAGATATGTCTCTGTAAGCGGGTTTGGGCTGTTCAAAACATTATTTAAATCAATAACATTCACAGGCCACGAGTCTATAGAAGGGTCTATTCCTTGCTGATCTACCGGGCCAAAAAGGAATCCCTCTGATTGTTCCCATGGTGATCTCGCAGCAACCCATGCATTTTTTGCAATACTCAAGTTGCTTGCATTTGGTACTACTTCGAGTTGCAAAGTGGCTTGCTGCAGCAATGCAGCTTTATCTTTCAAATCTTCATAGGTTTTTACAATCACATTGTTGCCAATATTTTGTAATTCTTCGTTAAAATTTGCTTCAACTTTCGCTTCGTCTTTACTACAAGACAAAGTAAATATTGTTAAAGCAATAACCGAAATTTTAAAGGTATTTTTCATAGTATAATTAAGTTGAAGTGATTCAAATAGTAAATCCTAAGCCAAAAGTGAAGGTGTTTTCTGTTAATTTGTTTCCCAATGTTCTGACGGCATAATGGGTTTTAAATACAATATTTGGGTGCGGGTAATAATTTAGACCTATCGTGCTTGTCTTGCGTTCGTATTTTGGGTTTCCAAAAATTAGTCCCTGTGTTTTATACATCGTATCTACATAATCAAATCGACCAAATAAGTACAATTGCGTTGCTTTTTTTGTGCTAAATATTCCAAACATATCTACACCAAGATCCAAATATCCTGAAACTGCATTTTCTGCAACTGGCGTTCTTTTTACGTTAAGATTGTTTGAAATATTTCGATTGGCCACACTTAATGCCTCCGAATTTTGCAAATAACCATAAAATCCATATCCTCTTATCTTGAAAGGATACCATTCAAAATTGAAATGTAAATCACCAAATGTTAGCAATGCGGGCGATGTAAAATCGTTTTTGGGTCTGTTTCCAGAGGTGTTTCCTGCATAAACATTTAATCCAATCAAATTGGTTTTATTAAAATTATAATCCAATCTAACAGAATAGGCCAGATCATCTGCATTTATCATTTCAAATCGGGTTTGATGTCCTTGTCTGATCCAGTTTAACGAGTTGAAGGCACTATTATCTAACCCGGAAATAACATACATCTTGTATGCAATCTTTGGAAATTCGCTATCAGAATTTAGTAGAAAATCTCCAGAAATTTCAAACCCCGTTTCGTCCCAACCTATAGGCAATATTGCGTTTTCAGCTTCAGAAACATATCCTGTAGAATATTGTGTTGGCTCGTCAAATCTAGAGGCATTTCCGTTTACATAATTAAACTTACCGATCCGAAAATTCAAAAATCGATTGTATTTGTAACTCATATTAAGCTGGCCCAAAATGACCGCCCCACCTTTATCAACTTCTAATTCAAACTCTCCAAATTCTTCAAGTGGGTCAAATGACATTGTTGTGCCAACTCCGCCGTGCTCAAATTCGATTTCAGATTTGAATTGAATCGACTCGGTGAGATTGTGCTTTAAGTATAAATTTAATCGTTCAACATCAATTTTATTTCGTCGGTTTTTGTCGGTTTGCCAGTTGTAGCTGTAATAATTTATAGCACCATATCCTTCATATTCAAACTTGTTGAGGTTTGAAACTGGTTTTTTTTCAGCAGAAAGATGACCTAAAATTTCTGCTTTTAATTCGAGTTTCAATGCCTCCTTTAGTTTTTTCATCGCTATACTATCCTGTTCAGCCTGTGAATAGCAGTTTAATCCAACAAATAAAATAGCACAACATTTGAAATATTTAAACATAAACAGCATATTTTTTTTGCAAAATTAGCTATTATTTATATTCAGTCCAAATAAAAACAATGTTATTTTGAGTAATTCTAAATAAAACACAAGTTTAGAATTGGTTACAATTACATTTTTTTAAAAAATCCAAAAAAACACTAAAGATAAGCCCAAAAATAACGATTTTCTTTTCCATTTTTTTCCAAAAATAAAAAACAAGAATGCTTTTGATAGTTTTTTTATAAAAAAATAGAATTTATCTAAAAACTTTTGAAATTTGAAAATGCAATGGCAAAAAGAGTATACGCTGTGACTACAATAGTTCCAGCCGTAAAAGCCACCGTTTTACCTATTGAAAGCCGTCTCTTTTTTATCACTTTTATCTCACTAAAAGGAATTTGAACCAATCGATGCCGGTTGTCAAAAACAGTGATGCCATTGTCTGAAACCGCATTCACGGTTACTTTTTTCATGACACTTCCTTCAAGATAGAGTCTGTATTTTTTGTTTTCTACGATTTTGTCCTTCTGCAAATCAACAGTCTTATAAGTATAACAACTTTGAAAAAGCAAAGAAATCAAACACAAAAAAAGGATTATTGTTTTCAAAAAAAGGATTTTTATAGCGTGATATTAGCATAACGATTTTAAACAAAAAACATTGTAATGCACTAAAAATCAAAGCGGTATTTTTCGTTTCATGGCCTCTACAATATTATATGCCGCAGGACAAACCCCAACATTTTGAAGCGTCAAATCGCTAATTTGTTGAAATTTTTTGCGATCCGTATGCGGAAATTCACGACAAGCCTTTGGTCGAACATCATAGATCATACAGGCATTTTGATTGTCCAAAAACCCACACGGAAGACTTTGCAACACATAATCCTGATCTTCATCAATCTTCAAATAGCGGTCTATAAAAATTTGTGGTTTTTGTCGCAAATGTTTCGCAATCCGTTCAATATCTGCCAACGTAAATAGTGGCCCGGTGGTTTTGCAACAATTGGCGCACTGCAAACAATCTGTTTTTTTAAACTCATTATCATGTAACTCCTGCATTACATAATCCAAATTTTTGGGCGTTTTCTTTTTTAACTTTTCAAAATATTTTTTTGAATCGTTATGACTATCTTTGGCCAATTTTGCAAGCGTATGCAATGGTGGAAACATCTTGTTTTTGATAAAAATTTAAAACAAAAATACACATTCATTTTTAATTAGACCTATTTTTATTCTATAACACATGAAAGACCTTTTTGGAAAAGCTATTTTTGATTTTCAAACCCAAAATAATCCTCAAAATCTAATTACCGAAACCAGTATTTCTGAAGCAGATGAAATGAGTGTGTTGTATCTTTTTCGAGACTTTGAGGCTATGCCAAATATCGAAAAAACCGCTTTGGCATTGGCTTTTGGCAAGGTTTTAGACGTTGGTGCTGGCGCGGGTAGCCACAGTTTGTATTTGCAAAATCAAAAAAAACTCGAAGTGCACGCTATCGACATTTCTGCAAATGCTATGGCTACTTGTTTAGAAAGAGGTATTATAAACGCAAAGGTTTGTAATATTTTCGACTATGATTTTGACAAATTTGACACTATTTTATTGCTAATGAATGGCGCTGGAATGTGTGGAAAATTAAATAAACTGATCCCTTTTTTGACAAAATTAAAATCATTATTGTTGCCAAACGGTCAAATATTGTTAGACAGTTCAGACATAATATATATGTTTGACGAAGATAAAAAAGGAAATAAAATATTGCCCACAGATACCGATTATTATGGCGAAGTGGTGTTTAATATTTCTTACAAAAACCAAAAAGAAGTTCCTTTTGATTGGATGTATATTGATTTTCAAACCCTAAAAATTGCCGCACAAAAAGCAGGTTTGCATTGCGAAATGATTTGCGAAGGCGAACATTTTGACTATTTGGCAAAGTTAAACGCCATTTAAAAACTTAAAATAAAACATAGTTTTATATCTTTGAACACTTAAAAAAACAACATGATACAATCGATGACTGGTTTTGGAAAATCAAACCAACAATTGCAAACAAAAAAAATAACAGTCGAAGTTAAATCGCTAAACAGCAAAGGTTTAGATCTAAATGTTAGGCTTCCAGCTAATTTTAGAGAAATGGAATTGGGTTTGCGAACACAAATTGCACAACAATTAGAACGAGGCAAAATAGATTGCAATATCATCATAGAAAACACCTTTGAGCAAACTGCAGCTACGGTAAATACAAACGCTATAAAACTGTATGTCAAGCAGTTGCGTGAAATCTGTGTAGATGCAAGCGATACAGAATTGCTCAAAATGGCCATTCGAATGCCCGATGCGCTCAAAACCGATCGCGAAGAATTAAATCCAGATGAATGGGTTGAAATTAAGAAAGTAATTGACGAAGCTATTGTGCAATTTCTTGATTTTAGAAAATCAGAAGGAGCCGCTTTAGAAAAAGAATTTAGACTGCGAATCGCCAACATAAGTAGTTTGATGCAGCAGGCAGTTGCCTTTGACTCTGAACGAATTTTGACCATAAAAGAGCGTTTGAAAATCGCAATTTCAGAAATGCAATTGGTTGTTGATGCCAATAGATTCGAGCAAGAGTTGATTTTTTATATAGAAAAATATGATATTACAGAAGAGCAGGTTCGACTTGGCACACATTTAGATTATTTCTTGGAAACCCTTGATTCACAAGATGCTAATGGTAGAAAATTAGGGTTTATCACACAAGAAATGGGGAGAGAAATCAACACAATGGGATCAAAAGCCAATCATGCGGGAATGCAAAAAGTAGTCGTTATGATGAAAGACGAATTAGAAAAAATAAAAGAACAGGTTTTGAATGTTTTATAATTTGTGGAAACATTTATAACAAAGCTGTTTTTTTCATGTCATAAGCCAACACAAAATAGCGATTGTTATTAAATCCAAACTCGCCAATAATTGTCCATCTGAGTTTGTCAATATGAGCTTTGATTGACGGCAAGTTTATTTGGTTGATAAATGTCAAACTCAATGGATATTTAATTTGAAGATGAAGGCGCATCATTTCAAAAAGGGGATTTATAAGACCTTGACCCCGAAAATCTTTGTGAATACAAATAGGACCATATTGAAAACTATTTACTGTCGAAATCTTGAAATCTTGAAATGCCAGCTCTGAAAACAAGGAAGTAATATGATTAAAAATCGGCCATTGACTAAAATATTGCCAGCTTCCAGCAAAAATATAGGCTATAATTAAATCGTTTTTTTTGGCAACAAAAAGACCTTCTTGTGCGATAATATCTTCGAGCTGTGCAACAGAAAAAGGCGTAGTAACAAAACCCGCTTTTTTTTCTTCATCCGATAAATTAGTTGCCAAATAAAGGCTTTGTAGATTAAGTACACCCGAAATATCGGCGGAGCTGGCAACTTGATATTGAATAATAGGAGACATAAATTAGCTTGTTTGATGCAAAAATAAACAATTATTTAGCTTTTTTCAAAAAATAAAATTATTTTAGCCTAATGAAAAAAAACATTATCATAACCGGCACATCGCGCGGCATAGGTCTTGAAACGGCTTTGCAATTTGCCAACAATGGCGATCAAGTTTTAGCAATATCCCGTACCCATTCACCCCTGCTTTTGGCACACCCAAATATTAGTTGCCTTGCCGTAGATCTGACCAAAGAAGCGGAACTCGAACAAGTTTCGTTTTTTTTGAATCAAAATTGGAAACAAGTAGATGCGGTGCTTCACAATGCAGGCCATTTGATTTTCAAACCCTTTGCAGAAACCAGCTTGAGTGATTTTGAAAATGTATATCAAGTAAATGTTTTTGCCGTTGTGCGGCTCACCCAAATATGTTTGCCATTTTTGGCTCACGGCAGCCATGTTGTGAGCATTAGCTCGATGGGAGGCATTCAAGGAAGTGCCAAATTTGCTGGTCTTTCGGCCTATAGTTCTAGCAAAGGCGCCTTGATTACCCTTACAGAGATCTGTGCAGAAGAATTTAAAGACAGCGGAATCTCGTTCAACGTTTTGGCACTTGGAGCCGTTCAAACCGAAATGTTAGCAACGGCATTTCCTGGCTATACAGCCCCAATTTCTGCCCATAAAATGGCGCAATATATAGTTGATTTTGTGCGAAATGGGCATCAATTTTTTAACGGAAAAGTGCTTCAAGTAGCCATGTCAACCCCTTGAAACCAACAAATAAGCCTTAGATTTTGAAAGATATTCTTGCCAAATACATACCAGACCATTCGGTTTTGCCAGTTTTTGAATTGATCAAAAACCACAACGTGCACCTCAAAATTGTCAATGAGCGAGTGACTAGGCATGGCGATTATCGCAAAGGCAATTCGGGCAAACATGAAATAACGGTCAACGCGAGCTTAAACAAATACAGGTTTTTGATTACATTGATCCACGAAATATCACATTTGGTCGCTTTTGAAAAATTTGGTCGCAACATCAAACCTCATGGTGATGAATGGAAATTTTCGTTCCAGCAGTTGATGCTACCTTATATACGACCAGAAATTTTTCCGAATCAACTTTTGCCGCTATTGGCAAGACATTTCAAAAATCCTTCAGCCAGTAGCGATACAGATGCCACTTTGGCTTTAGCATTAAAACAATATGATCCAGAAACAGACAAAGATTATGTTTTTGAAATTCCGGTAGGCAGTGTTTTTCAAATTTCAAACGGCAAAGTTTTCAAAAAAATAGCCCTTCGCACCAAGCGATATGAATGTTTGGAGATCAGCACAGGCAAGCTTTATTTGTTTAATCCAAATGCCGAAGTAAGTGTTTTGAGATGAAAACATTAGAAAAAAGCAATGTTTTTTTTTAATTTTTTTCCCAAAAAAAGCAAAAACAACACAAAAGATTCAAAAAACATTTATCTTGCAGTCGATTTATTAGAATAAAAAAATCTAAAAAAGCCCAATTTCTTCAGAAATAGCTACCCTTTTTATGAAAGATACAACCCTAAAAGAGATTGCCACCAAATTGGGAATTTCGATTACCACGGTTTCCAAAGCGCTCAAAAACTATACCGATGTGAGCCAAAAAACCAAAAATGCCGTTTTGGAAATGGCCAAAAATTTGCAATATACGCCCAATAGTTTTGCCGTCAATTTGCGAACAAAAGAATCTAAAACAATAGGTTTGATTGTGCCCGAGTTGATGCACAACTTTTTTTCGACAGTTGTAAATGCGATTATAAATGAAGCCGAAAAAAACGGGTATTTGGTCATTATTTTGCAATCTAATGAAACTTTGGCTTTAGAAAAAAAACAAATAGACTTGCTGATCAACAAGCGGGTTGATGGCATTATTATGTCGCTTTCAAACGAATCAAATTATGACGAGCATATTAAAGAAGTGTTAACCAGAAAAATTCCGTTGGTACTTTTTGACAAAATTACAAAATTGGCCAATTGTTCCAAAGTGATTATCGACGATCAAAAAGCAGCTTCGGCAGCAGTTCAACATTTGATAGACAAAGGCTGCCAAAAAATTGCCCATTTGCGTGGGCCGAGCAACCCACAGAATGCGATCGACCGATTTTTGGGATACAAAAAAACGTTGGAAAAAAACAATATTGTGTATGACAAAAATCTTGTTTTTACTTGCGAAGAGGTGACTTTTGAAGAAGGCAAACAATTTGCAGCCACTATTCTTGAAGACCATCCTGAAGTAGATGGTATATTTGCCGTTACAGACCTGGTTGCTGTTGGTGTTTTGGCACACTTTGCCGAACACAAAATAGCAGTGCCCGAGCAGATTGCGGTTATTGGATTTAGCAATTGGTTTATGTCGCAAGTGATCACACCAAGTTTGAGCAGTGTGGATCAACCTAGCCATCAAATGGGCGTGGCGTCGTTTGAACTACTTTTAGACGAAATGAATTGCAAACACAACAACACCGTTTTTGTGCCAAAAACCATCGAATTGGAAACCAAAATTGTGATCAGACAATCGACTATGAAATAGGAGCATGATCAAAGTAATTAAAATAAATCTAACAAAACACCGTTTCAATACTGTTTAAACTTGTGTTGAAATAACAAAGTTTGATCTTAATTTAATACTTTTGCAGTTCAAATGTCTAAATATAAAAAGCATAAAAATCCTTTGATTTGATTTCGACAAATAGCATTCTTTTTATGAATAAAAAAATAATTATTGCGTTGCTTTTTTTGGTTTTGAATCTTAAAACCCAATCGATATTTGCACAAACCGAACCTCAAGATATAGCGGTTGTAACAGATGATTTTCAGACGGCTTTTTTTGAATCTTTGAAACAAAAAGGCATCGAAAATTATGACAAAGCGATCGTTTCTTTAGAAAAATGTTTGCTGTTGTCGCCAGATAATGACGTTGTTTTGTTTGAAATGGGCAAAAATTATCTATTGCAAAAAGAGTTCAAAAAAGCGGCCGAAGCATTTGAAAATGCCTCAAAAATAAACCCAAAAAACAAATGGTTTTTGAACGGAAGTTATGATGTTGCTTTTCAAACGGACGATTTTGAAAAAGCTATTGAAATTGTTCAGAAATTAATTGCTTTTGATTCCAATTTCAAAGAAGATTTGGCATCACTTTATATGAAAACCAAGCAGTTTGACAAAGCACTGAATGTGATCAACCAACTCAATGCCGAAGTTGGCACTTCAGAAAAACGCGAACTTTATAAAGCTCAAATTCTTGAAGACCCAAAAATGCAGGGCGACGAAACCAAAAATTTGATCAATTTGATTCAAAAAAATTCTTTAGACGAAAGCAATTATCTAAAGCTTATTGGTCTATATGTAAATAGTGGGCAAGATCAAAAAGCAGCCGAAATCACCCAGAAATTAGAAACCGCTATTCCAACTTCAGATTGGGCACAAGTTAGTTTGTTTAAAACTTTTTTGACCAATAACGAGGGCGAAAAAGCTGTAATAGCGATGAACAAAGTCTTGTCGAGCAACAAGATAGACAATAAAATAAAACACAGAATCTTGAATGAATTTTTAATTTTTGTAAAAAACAATCCCAAATTTAATGCAGATTTAGAGCATGCTACTACCTATTTTTCTGATGATAAAGAAGTAAAAGTACCCAAAGAGATAGGTAAATTTTATCAAAACAAAAAAGATTGGGACAATGCAATTCTCTATTTTGAGTTAGATCAAAAAAGCAATCCCAACGATATTCAAACGGCTTTGCTTTTGCTTGAAGCCTATCGTCAAAAATTGGATTTTGACAAATTATCCAAAAAAGCTTTGGCGATGATCGAACTTTTTCCGCTACAGCCAGATTTGTATTTTTATGGTGGCTTGGCCAACAATCAACTCAAAAACTTCAAAAAAGCCAAAGAAATTCTCGAATCTGGAATTGATTATCTTGTAGATAATATTGAATTAGAAATTGGTTTCGACCAGCAATTAAGTGAGGCTTATGGCGGCTTGGGCGATTTGAAAAAGAAAGAAATGTATCTTCAAAAAGCCAATCAATTGACAAAATCCAAAAAACAATGAAACACTTTTGTGCTCTTTTAGCGTTGCTTTTTATGATGGGATGCAAAACCCCAAAAACAGCTGTAGCAACCCAAAGTAACCAACCAAACAAAACCGTTGAACAAATAATTCAAAAAAATTTGGCAACGCAACCAAGCTTCAAAACCCTGCTTATCAAAGCAGATGTTGCCTATAAAGACAACAAACAAGCACAAAATGTAACGGCAGAAATTAAAATTCAAAAAGACAAAATCATTTTGATAAGCATTCGTTTTTTTGGAATTACGATGGCAAAAGCTTTAATTACACCAACAAATGTCAGCTATTATGAAAAAATAAACAGTCAGTATTTTGAAGGCAATTTTGAAAAAATCAATCAAATTTTGGGAGCCGATTTTGATTTTCAGAAACTACAAAACTTGTTGACAGGCAATGCTTTATATTCATTAAACGCAAATGATTTGGATTTGTCATCAATAGAAAGCGATTTGATTTTAGCATCTAAAAATGACGGCATTATCCAAAAAAAATATATTTTTGAACCGAGTAATTTTTTATTAAAACAGCAGTCATTTATAGAAAGCAATCAAAATCGGATATTGCAAATTGTGTATAACGATTATACTTTTTTTGGCGAAAGCCAATTTGCGACTTCCATTGCAATAGATGCAGATCAAAAGAGTAATAAAACCAATATTAACTTGCACTATAATAGTATTTTGAAAGACGAAGAATTGAATTTTCCATTTGCAATTCCGCAGGGTTACAGTAAGATAAATATTGATTAGATTTGCAAAACCATTTGACCTAAAAAATTCAAAAATGACCAAATATATTGTCACGCTTTTTTTGCTATCCTTTAGCACGCTAATGTGGAGCCAGCCCGAACAAGAAAAACTCGAAAAACGCAAAGCCCAAATTCAGGAAGAGATTAGAGTTGCAGAACGCTTGTTGGAATCTAAAAACACGGCTCAAAAATCTGTAACAACAGTGATTGCACAACAAATCGCCAAAATAAAATTGCGTGAACAACTGATTAATATGACCGAAAAGCAATCGAAAATTTTAAAAAACGATATGTATATCAATCAGTTACAAATAAATGGGCTGAATCGTGATCTTTTAAATCTAAAAAAAGACTATGCCAAAATGATTGTAAAATCATACAAAAGCCGGTCAGAACAAAGTAGGGCGATGTTTTTGTTATCATCAGAAAATTTTTTGCAAGCCTACAAGCGTGCGCAATATATGAAACAATATACAAGCTA
>JANNBA010000102.1:0-8152 GCA_031384845.1 Bacteroidota bacterium | reverse complement strand
TGCAGTTGATAAACAAGCCTTAGAAAACCATCCCGAT
This sequence comes from Bacteroidota bacterium, assembly GCA_031384845.1. Classification (GTDB taxonomy): domain Bacteria; phylum Bacteroidota; class Bacteroidia; order Flavobacteriales; family Flavobacteriaceae; genus Flavobacterium. The sequence continues at coordinate 8,115 of JANNBA010000102.1, read as the reverse complement.
TTTGAAATAACCCACCTGCACCTCAATGACCACACCGTAGCCGGAATGAAAATGAAAAACCACAACTGCTTTTCGGTACAATTTCACCCAGAAGCCAGCCCCGGCCCGCACGATTCGAGCTATTTGTTTGACCAATTTATAGCAATGCTTTAATTTTTTTGGCGCACACCTCCCCTACCACACACCACCCGTCCCGCTGCACGCTATATCTTTTTTTGGTTTTTTTCAAAAACCAAAAAAAGGATGCCGCTGCATCGGGGCGATTATAGACTTTTTGGGGTTTCAAAAACTAATTCATGAAATAAAAAGCTATTAACCTTAATTTTATACTACTCGAAGTAACTCAGCAACAGCATCCGTTCCGATCGTGACCACAACGAAAGTTAACCCGGATTAATTTCTAAAATTGTATTTTCAATATTGCCATAATTTCTTGTCCCTCAGAATTTTCAATCAACAGCATTGCTACAAATCAGGTTTTGATAGGTCTATTGTGAATTAATTTTGGTTTCGTTCAAAAATTGTTTACAATGAATTTTGGATTGGTTTTTTGTTTTGATGTCAAAACTGCTTTGCTTTACCTTCCTATTTTTCCATCTTGCACTTTCAAACTTCTAGCCCAATCAATTTTCGCAAAACCTATATTATTAGCACAAAATTTACATGAAAAAATAAATAAAACCCTACCTTTATCTTTTGCTGATCTTAATTCATTTATGTTCACGATCCGCAAGCTTGATCAAGGCTTATGGAAATGGTTTGAATCGATTCTGCCGAAAATTTGGTTTTATTTACCTAACATAATACCACTTTAATTACTAAATTTAAAATTCTTGGGAGGAATCCCAATTAATTAAAAATACTGAGTTTGAAATATAAATTATTAACAGTCAATTTGTTAGATTTCTTTTGTTGATGCCATAATAAATTTAATATTGCAAAATAAAGCACATAACTCAAAAACAATCAAAAAAATGCCCAATTTAAAACAAATTGGGCATTTCTGATTTTTTGAAACCACATAACTGCCTTTAAAATTTGGCATTCACTATTTTTGTTCTTTTACGCAGTTGCTATCTTTTTACAAATTTGCAGCTACTCAATCCTTTGTCTGAATGCAGTTTGATGATATAATTTCCTGCTTGTAATTGCGAAACATCTATTGTTTTGAAGTTGTTTCCATTTGGCAGAGAAAGCACTATTTGTCCAAGCATATTATAAATCTGTAAAGACGATATAACATTATTTGATATTCCATGCAAAATTAAATCATCACTAGCAGGGTTTGGGCTTATCGAAAAATATCTCGAAAACTCAAAATCTCTAGTTCCCAAAGCGGCAACAACATTGGTCTCGGATAGATTGGTTTGAATTGGAGCATCATAATCAAAATATATACTTGCAATATTGCCAAATGTATCACCCAAAACCAAAGTTGGCTTGGTTTTGATTTTGAATGATACAAAACCATCATTATTTGCATTATCAAACGGGAGATTTATATTTTCAAAAATAAATTCTACCTTATTATTGCTGATACGTGTTTCAAAAAGATGGCTCCCATCTATTGGGGTCAAGCTGTTGATGTCAAACTTCGCAGTGTCAATCATATCTTTTACAACAATGTTTTTGACAACTAAATTTTCATTATTTTCAAAACGAATCATATAATGTATCTCATTGCCTACTTGACTTTGGGTGATACTACCACCTTCAATACAGATTTTGTCATTGGTTACCGTGGCGCTTGTCACACTTTGATTCAAGTTGCTTATGTTGTCCAAAGGTGTTTCGTCTGTTGCTCCAGCTATAGTAGCGGTAAAATTCAAAATATAACCTACATTCACAGCTGGTGTTTCAATTGCCGAATTGAGATAAAATGTCACCTCAATTTCTCTATTTTCAAAAGGAGATAGGTTGCTGAAATTCCAATTTAGATTGTTCTCCAACTGGCTAGATGTGTTTAGATTTGCACTCATAAAACTCAAAACAGTATTATCGAAAGCGAGATTTAATGTGCCGGATTGTGGTTGAGTTCCCTTATTCTTAAAACCGATTTTGTAGCGCACATTAAATCCTGGATTAGCCAATTCTATCGGAATAATAACAACCTCAAGATCCTGGTGTGTGCCGTTTGGTGTGATACAAAAATTTTGAATTGCTGGGGTCGTACTCGAAGGCAATGAGACACTAACAATCGTTGGCGAAATATTAAAATAAGTTGGATTTTCGAGTATTGGGGCGATATTATAAGTGCCTTCCTTTGCAGCAAATATAAAATCTCCTGTCGAATCTCCTATCAAAGTTCGGCTATTTGTGGCATCTGAAATGTTATATTTCAAAAATGGAATTGAAGTGTCATTAAAATCACAACCATTATTATTGCTATCTAAAAGCGTTTCTCCATAGATTTCATAATAAAAACCTCCAGGAACAAAATTACAATAACTATTAACCTCGCAATTGGTATAACCATATAGAATAACTTTTGCCAAAATAAAATCTATTTGAGATTCATTCGTGCATACATATTGTAAAGTTGGATTATTCGAGAAAAATAAATTGAACCAATCCGTACCTTTTTTTAGAAACAAATGGGTCAAAACGTTGCTATTACAATTCAAAGAAGTCAATTCTGAATTGGAACTTGTGTCTAAATTCGCCAACAAATTATTTTGACAATACAAATTTATTAAAGATAGATTTTGTGAAACATCCAAAACCATTATTGAATTATTATTACATTTCAAATTGTCCAACGCTGTATTGAAAGTCACATTCAAACTGCTCAAGTTATTATTGTCACATTCCAAAACTTTTAAATTCACATTTTGTGACAAATTCAAATTAAACAATTCCGAATTAGAACATTGCAATGCTATAAGAGCAATATTTTCGCTCAAATCTAACATTTCCAATTTGGTATCGTTACAATACAAAAACGCTAAGGCAGTATTGCTGCTCAAATCAATACTTGTGACATTGCTTTCATTGATTTCCAAAGATTTAAGGTTTGTAAAAAATGAAATCCCCAAATAATCCGAAATCAAATCACTTCCAACATTTAGTTTGCTAATATCTAAGGCTTCACTTTCTTGAATTTCGCCATCGTTGTTGGCATCAATTTTGGTTTCAAGCCCCACAAGGTTAGAAGCAACACTATTGCTCGGGTCTGAGCTTAACAACATAGCTTTGAATTCGGGGTCAGCAAATACAATATTCTGGGCAGATAGTATGCCAACCGAGAAAATGGCAACAAATAAATAAAAATAAATTTTCATGATAAAAGAGTTTTAAGGATAAAAAAGAGATGTGTTTGCCTTACAAAAAGGACGAATTTTTGGGTATAAAATTAAGAAAAAGTACATACGTTATATGGCTACAAAATTACAATAAAATGGCTAAAATGCTACTTTTTGTTAATATATTTTTAAAAAAAAATAAACTTTAAGATTTACAACTTGCGAAGTTATATCAATATGAAGATAATGTTAAATATAAATAAAAAAACAGTTGATAAATTGGTTTCTATTTTGAAATTTTAAAAAAAATATGTATAAAATTTTGAGCGATCATAAACATATTTTGAAATACTATTTGACAAAAACACTTATTTGACATATTTATAACAATCCATCAAAAAAATTTGACCAATAAGACACAGATAATCATAAGTGCTTTTTGGCGCACACCTCACCTATCCCACACTACCCGTCCCGCTGCACGCTATATCTTTTTGGATTTTCTGAAAAAGAAAATCCAAAAAGGATGCCGCTACATCGGGGCGAAATTAGACTTTTTGGGGTTTCAAAAACTCCAAAATGTTGACAATTTTCTAAAGGGTTCGGTTCAACCGGAGTTTATCTTATAGGCTATATTTTATATCAATTTTCGATGATTGCAATTCATTGTTGGTTTTCAAGGTTGAGGAAACTTTGGCTTTTGGCAGATAGTGCCTATTGCCCGATAGGTTTCAATTTACTTTCAGCAATTTGATTTTTTAAATACACTTTCAATTCTTCAAAACTCATATTTTGAGTTTCAGAACTTACTTTGTCTCTAATTTCACGCATCATTTTTACAGCGTCAAATTTTTTTTCTGTTTTTTTAGTCGTTTCCATTTTCATAATTTATTAAATCTTTTGGACTTCTAATTTCTATCATTTGATAACCTAATCTTAAATTTACTGAATTATACCCTTTTATTCTGTCCAAGTTTACAATATGTTTAAAATTCCAACTAGCCAAAACATCAACTTTATTTATTGTTGCCATTGCAATATGCCTGCAATCTTCCAATGAAGTCTTTCCCACCACTTTTTCTTCTATATATGTGTTTGCAAGTTTAATAGCATCTTCTGTTAATTCTATTCTTTCAAATTTGTCAGCTGAATAATTGTGAAGTAATTCTTTTACGTTTTTTGGTGCTTTAATTAATTCAACATCAAGCAAATCAGAAACAACAAATAATATTTCGTTATTTTCAAATCTTTTGAAAAAACTTCTGGTTGCTTCTTTAAACTCTTCATCAAAATATCCGCCGACAACCGAAGTGTCTATATAAATTCTTTGTTTCATAAAGACAAAATTACAAATAAAGTTTTAATTATTATTGTAAATAATAAATTTGGTGGAGCAGGGAGGATTTGAACCTCCCTTAACCTTCAATCTTGGCAAATTAATTTGTTCATTTGATTTAATGACATTGTAGTTAGGAGTTTGAAAAGCCATTCGCTCCACGAAGGTTACTCCACAACTTACACTTATAAATAATCCCATTAGAATTTGTATTATTAACGTTTTTACATTTTGCATAGTTGTTGAATTAATTTGTTCAAAAATCGAAATAATTGAAGCGAATATCATCATCCCAACTACGGCCATTACAAATTCAAAAGTTAGATTAATTTGAAGATCCAAGCTCTTAATTTCTGTGTATTTAGAAATTATATTTTAATTCATATTTATTTTTTCAGGTGGTTTTCGGGCATTTCTGCCAACGTCTAGTGGCTTGCAGGAGTTGGGGATATGGTTAACCCGAACTTTCAGTAAATCACTGACCAAAAAAGCACAAAACAATGTGCAAATCCAAGACCAAAAATCCAATTTTTGCAAAACTAGGTTCCGTTCAACCGGAGTTTGTCACTGGGACAATATTTTTTGTCGATATTCGATGATTGCAATTCATTGTTGGCTTTTCAAGGTTGAGGAAACTCTGGCGTTTACCTGCTGGCGTTTTTCGGGTTTTGTGTTCCGTCAAAATTTATAACTATATCCAAGTCTAATTACTTGTGTTTCGTAATAGTCGTTGCTTGTATAATTAAAAACTTGTCCGTTTATTTCTTTTTTGATAATCATTGTGTTTAGCAAATCAGTTGCGTTAAAAAAGAGTTCGCCTTTCCCTTTTTGAATTGCTTTTTTAAGTCCAAGGTCTAATGAAAAACGTGATTTTATTTTTCCTTGTGGTATAATGTCTGGTGCTAAATAAATGGCAGTTAGTTGTGCGTCAATGTTTTTAGGGAAATGAAAAGTATTGTTTAGTTTTAAATTTCCTGAATATATTTCTTGTTTGTCTGCAGAAAATGAGTGGGTCGTTGGATATTTATTTTCAACTGTAAACGCATCAATTTGATTTCTATATGCGTTTAAATTAATATTGAACGAGTACAGTTTAGAAATTTCTTGTGCTAAAACCATTTCAATTCCTGTATTGTAGCTTTTATTGACGTTTTGAAATGTTGCATAAATTAAATTACTTGGTGGAACGGTGCTTGAAATTCTTGTAATTGTACCATCGGCAAAACGGTGATAAAAGGCGTTGTATAAACTTCCTTTTTCCCAATTAGTTTTATAACCTAACTCAATAGAATTGGTAAATTGTGGTCGTAAAGAAGGATTACCCACTTTGATAATTTCGGCATCATCATATTTTGGGAAAATACGAACATCTACTTCGTTGGGTCTGTCAACTCTACGATTGTAAAAAATTGAAATTTTATTGTTGTCGTTTAGTTTGTACGCCAAACGAAAATTAGGAAATGGCTGTGTATAACTATAGCCATCACTTTTATAAACGATATGATTTGGGTTTACATCATATTGAATTTTCACATATTCCATTCTCAACCCTAATTCGGCTTCCCATTTTTTGTTTTCAAAAATATAGTTTTCATAAACGGCAGGAATTATTTCTTTATAATTTGCCCACCCACCTGCATTTACATCTATAACTGAATTTACACCTGGAATAAATTGCATATTGGTTGGAATATATCTGTTGCGAAATTTAATTCCTGTTTCTATTCGTCCATATTTTAATGGTTTGATGTAGTCTAAATTAAAATCATAAACATACTCGTCTGGCAAAAGTTTAAAAGCATCTGTACCTGTTGAAGCGGGTAAATAATTTGTATAATAATATTTTTCGTCTTCCCTATGAAAAGTATAATTGAAACCAATATTTAATAAATGCCCTGCTTCTTTAAATTTGTGTTGATAGTTGGCTGTTGCCATTACAGTTGTTTTTAATTCATCTTCCAAGAACTGCCAAAGTCTTTTTCGTTGAGTAAAATCACCATTAAAAAATGGTTGGTCGCCTCTGTCAATAATCCATTCCGTACCAAAAAGTCCTGAAATAGTCAATAAATTTTGGTCATCAATTGTATAATCTAATCCTGCTTTTAAGGTTGTAAAATGGGTATTTCTATTCCGTTTTAACTGCGAATTAATGACTTCTCTTTTGTCATAAGTTCTTGTTACAAATTCATTTTTATTTAAGGTTTCTTTATATAAATAATCGCCTTGAAAAAAGACATTGACTTTGTTCTTTCTATAATTAATTGAAACGGTTGGATTTAATTTTGGTGTAAAAGTATATTGCGGTCTAATATTTGGTAAATTTTCCTTTCGTACCCAAAGCGAACCTACACCTGTTGTAAAACCAACTTTTCCGTTAAAACCATCTTTCTTATTTTTCTTGTATATGATATTGATAATTCCTGCATTTCCATTGGCATCATATTTGGCAGAAGGATTGTTGATAATTTCAATTTTTTCAATAGCAGAAGCAGGAATATTGTCTAACCCTGTTTGATTTCCAAAGCCTGTAATAGCAGTTTGTTTGCCGTCAATAAGTACCGTTACTTTGTCGTTTCCACGAAGTTGAACTTTTCCGTCTTGTACTGTTACACTTGGCAAGTTTTGCATTGCTTGTAAAACCGAGCCACCACTTTGACTAATATTGTCTTTCAAGGAAAATGTTTTTTTATCCATTTTCTCACTTATTTCAGCTGTCTTTCCTGTTATAACAACTTCTTGCAATGCACTTGATTTTTCTTCAATTTCGATAGTTTTTATGTCCAAATATTCTGTAAGATTTCCAACAAACAACGCTTGTCTTTTCTTTGCATAACCAATATAAGATACTTCAAAATAGTAGTTGCCTGATTTTATTTTTGATAATGTAAATAGTCCTTCTTCGTTGGTTACTGTACCACTTACAAAAGTGCTGTCTTTTTCTGTTTTCAAAACCACATTCACAAAAGGCAAAACAGCTTTGCTGTTTTTGTCTTTTACTATTCCTGAAACTGTTACGTTTGTCTGTGCATTTGAATATGAAAATATTAAAAGTTGAAAGATTAAAGTCAATATTATTTTAGTTCGCATTATTTTTTGTTTATAAATTATAATCGCCAAAGGTAGTCAAAATGTCGCTGTTTTGTCTCCCGATTGTGTTGGTCGGTGTCGTTCGGTACGCTTGCAGGTAACTACTAAATACACGAAAGTTCTTGCGTTTTTAACATTTTTTTATGTTGATTGCACTTTCAATTATTTATCAAATTTAGTATTATTTTTTTAGATACAAGCAATTATTAATTTTTTTTAAAATCATCTTTCTTGTTTAGCTTGTTTATTAGCTGGTCTAGTGGACTTTGTATTTTATTTACTATTTTACGGGTAAGGTGTGTGTAGATAGTTGTGGTTTTGCTGCTGCTGTGCCCCAATAAATCTTGTATTAATCGTATATCTACATCATTTTCCAGCGAATGAGTAGCAAAACTATGAAGCAGACTTTGAAAACTAACTACTTTGTTTGGGCAACCATTAACGGTTAAC
>JANNBA010000048.1:0-11414 GCA_031384845.1 Bacteroidota bacterium | reverse complement strand
TCCTGCACGCGGCATGGCTGGATCAGGCTTGCGCCCATTGTCCAATATTCCTCACTGCTGCCTCCCGTAGGAGTCTGGTCCGTGTCTCAGTACCAGTGTGGGGGATCTCCCTCTCAGGACCCCTACCCATCGTTGCCATGGTAAGCCGTTACCTTACCATCTAGCTAATGGGACGCATGCTCATCTTTTGCCGTTGTGACTTTAATAGAATTTCGATGCCGAAGCTCTATACTATGAGGTATTAATCCAAATTTCTCTGGGCTATCCCTCTGCAAAAGGTAGATTGCATACGCGTTACGCACCCGTGCGCCGGTCTCTGGTATTGCTACCATACCCCTCGACTTGCATGTGTTAAGCCTGCCGCTAGCGTTCATCCTGAGCCAGGATCAAACTCTTCATCGTATGTTGTATTATTGTTGACTAAGTTATACTTAATCTATTGCTCTGTTTTTGTGTTTCAATTTCTTGAAACGGTTGTCAATTCAATATGTCTAGGAACGTGTCTGCTTGTGTTGGCTATCCTTTGGGTTAGCGGGTGCAAAAGTAATACTTTCTTTTTATCTCGCAAGGTTTTTTTTACTTTTTTTGAAATATTTTTTTTCCTTGCTTTTAATCGAAATTTCTTGAACGTGTTTCCTTTTGGGTTGGCAAAGATACTGTGCTTTTTGGGTTTTGCAAGCTTTTTTTTGTTTATTTTTTAATGAATTGGGCGTGAGCAGGTTGGTCGGTGATTTGAGGATCGTTTTGTGGTTTTGGTTTGCTTATATATAGGTGTCTTTGGGCAGCGGGTCTTAGGTATTCATGAATTGTTGCATCGCCCTGATGCAGCGGCATCCTTTTTGGATTTTCTTTTTCTGAAAATCCAAAAAGATATAGCGTGCAGCAGGACTGATGGGGTAATGAAATGGATAGGTGTGCGCCAAAAAAATACTAAACTTGCGGGTATTCTTTGTGCAAATTTTTATTTTAAAAATCTTTTTTTAAAACTATAAAATTAAAGTGTGCTTTGCCGATGTCGAATGTGTGGGTGCCGATTTGAGTAAAATCGGATTTCTTGTAAAAATTTATGGCTCTGTAATTTGTTTTCAAGACGGATAGCCATAATTTTTTTGTTTTGATAAGTTTGGCTTCTTCAAATATTTCATTTTGCAATTTGTAACCAATTTTTTTTGATAAAAAATCTTTCAAAACATAAATTTTTTGTAGTTGGGAGACGGAATTTGAATTTATAAAGCTTGTTTTGGAGTATTTTTTTAGTTTTGCATATCCTACTGGGATTTCATCACAAAATGCGATCCAAAAAATATTATTATCATTTTGGATGCTTTTTCTGATTTTTTTTACCGAGAAGGTTTCGTTGTAGTAGTCTTGTAAATCTTGGGGGTCATTGAAATAATTGTTGAATGTTTCTGTGAAGGTAATTCTTGCCAACAAGGCGATGCAGGGTGCGTCTGCGGGTATTGCTTTTCGGATGGTTATATTTTCCATTTTTTAGACGAATTGTGGTTTGTTTTTTAGGTTTTAATTAAAAAAAAAGCAGTATTCTAAAATCTTATTGATGTAAATTCAAATTGATTTTTTAGAATACTGCTTTAAAATTGAAAAAAAAATGGTTTTAATCATTCATTGAGATCAAAAACTCTTCGTTGTTTCTGGTTTTTTTGAATCTTTCATTTATAAAGTCCATGGCTTCGACGGGGTTCATGTCTGCCAAATATTTTCTCATTATCCACATTCTTTTGAGGGTGTTTTCGTCTAATAACAAATCATCTCTCCTTGTGCTTGACGAAGTAAGGTCGATTGCTGGAAATATACGTTTATTGGCAATTTTTCGATCTAATTGCAATTCCATATTTCCGGTTCCTTTAAATTCTTCAAAAATCACTTCGTCCATTTTGGAGCCTGTTTCTGTGAGTGCTGTTGCAATGATACTGAGGGATCCACCGTTTTCGACATTTCTGGCGGCACCAAAAAATCGTTTTGGTTTTTGTAGGGCGTTTGCATCTACACCTCCGCTTAAAACTTTGCCTGATGCTGGTTGTACGGTATTATAAGCTCTTGCTAATCTGGTAATTGAGTCTAATAAAATCACAACATCGTGTCCACATTCTACTAATCTTTTGGCTTTTTCGAGCACGATATTGGCAATTTTGACGTGTTCTTGTGGTTCTCTGTCAAAGGTTGAGGCTATTACTTCGCCGCGTACATTTCGTTGCATATCTGTTACTTCTTCGGGGCGTTCGTCGATGAGTAATACAATCAGATATACCTCTGGATGATTAGATGCAATGGCATTGGCTATATCCTTGAGCAACATGGTTTTACCAGTTTTTGGTTGTGCTACAATCATTCCTCTTTGTCCTTTTCCGATGGGTGAAAACAAATCTATAATTCGGGTTGAAATGGAGCTTCCTTTTTCTGCCAATTTGAATTTTTCTGATGGAAAAACAGGTGTTAAATGTTCAAAAGAGGCGCGATCTCGAACAACTTGTGGGTCGTGTCCGTTGATTTTTAATACTTTTACTAATGGGAAAAATTTTTCGCCTTCTTTTGGAGGACGTACTACTCCTTTTACGGTGTCGCCTGTTTTTAGTCCAAATAATCGAACTTGTGATGTCGAGAGATATATATCGTCTGGAGATGACAAATAATTATAATCTGAGGATCGCAAGAAACCAAATCCGTCTGGCATCATTTCTAATACGCCTTCACAGTCGATAATGCCATCAAATTCATATTCGGCATCTCTGAAATGCAATGGCTTTGGTTTGGCATTTGTATTTTGGTTGGTATCAACAACTTGATTATCATTTGTTTGATAGTCGATTGTTTTTTGTTGTTTTGGATGCTGATTTGAATTTGATTTTATTTTTGGAGCTACCAAATCAGCTTCAAATAAGGTAGGGTTTTCTGGGTTGGCGTCATCATTATTTTCTGAAAGTCCCGATTTTTTTGCTGCTATATCAGCCAATGCTTTTTCTTTTTTCAGCAATTTGGCGGCCATTTTTTTTTCGTATTCTGCTTTATTGAATTTTACAACTTTACCAACTGGTTTTGGTGGCTCTTGATTCAAATAAGTTACATTGATTGGCGATCCTGCTTCTTCAAAAATGTCTTGAGAAATCACATTTGGCACCAATAATGGGGTGTCAAAAAAATTATTTTTTGAAGTTTGTTCTGTCTTTAAATCTTCTGAAAATTTTGAAGGATTCAAATCTGCTTTATCATTTGAAATCCGCATTCTTTTGGGCTTTGTTTCTACCTTAAAAGTAGAATTTCCGTTGGCGTCTGAGCCAATTTTTACTAAAACCTGATCAGAAGTGTCATTGGTAGAAGGTGTTATTAATGGTGCATCAAAATGACTAACGGGTGCGGGTTTTATGGATTTGGTTTGATGTTCTAAAATCATCCTGACTAAAACTTCTTTCTTTTGGTTGTGGTATTTTAAATTTTTTTGCTTTCTGCAAATTGCTTGAAGCGCAGGCAGCTTCATCTTTTTTAAAAGTTCGATGTCAAACATAGAATGTTGTTAAAAATTAATTATTATAAAATTGAGATTTTCGAGATATTATGAACCGATGCTTGAAGTGATAACGGTTTTATTTTTTGCAATAATACAAATAAAATTCAACTAACAATAGTTTTTTCTAAAAACTTGCTCTATTTTTGAAAAAAAAAATATGATTCAAAGAATTCAGTCTTTCTATTTGCTTATTGTGGTGCTGATTACGTCGTTAATCCCTTTTTGTTTGGATTCAAAATTATTGTTTTGGTTTTTAACAAGTTCATTACTAGCATTTTTGTCTTTTTTTAGTTTCAAAAATAGACAAAATCAGTTTGTGCTTAATCGAATAAATATAGTTTGCAATTTGTTATTTATTGTTTTTTGTATTTTAGAGAATTACAAGATTTTTAGCATTATACCGATTGTTGGTGATTCAAATTTTACAAAATTGGTTCCTGTGGTAGCAATTATTTTTTTGGTTTTGGCTAATAAATCCATAAAAAAGGATGACGATTTGGTGAAATCTGCTGATAGATTGCGTTAAATTTTTATAAAATGAATTAAAATCAAAGAAAACTCATTTTTTCTTTTATCTAAAAAGCCCATTACATACCTTTGTAAACCGAAAACATATCAAATGAAAATATCTTATAACTGGCTCAAACAATTTATAAAAATCGATTTAAAATCTGAAGAAACTGCCGAAATCTTAACTGATTTGGGGCTTGAAGTTGAAGTTGTCGAAAAATATCAATCTATCAAAGGGGGTTTTGAAGGCTTGATTGTTGGCGAAGTTTTGAGTTGTGAAGCACATCAAAATGCTGATAAATTGAAAGTTACGATTGTTGCAATTGGCAACGGAAATACACTTCAAATTGTTTGTGGAGCGGCCAATGTTGCAACTGGTCAAAAAGTGGTTGTTGCTACGATAGGTACAACTTTATTTGATAAAAATGGTGCTTCTTTTGTGATCAAAAAAGGAAAAATTCGAGATGTAGAAAGCTTTGGAATGCTATGTGCCGAGGACGAGATTGGGCTTGGCGACAGTCATCAGGGTATTTTGGTTTTGAATGATAATTTAGTTCCTGGCACTCCTTTGTCTGCTGTTTTTAACATTGAAAACGACGAGGTTTTTGAAATTGGACTAACTCCAAATCGTGCCGATGCTATGAGTCATTTGGGTGTGGCGCGGGATATTCGGGCTGGATTGCTTCAAAAAAATGTAACTACAGAACTAAAAACTCCTTCGATTAGTGCTTTTCGAGTTGATAAAAGGACGTTGAAATTTGATGTTTCGTTGATAGATCCAAAATTGTCACCACGCTATTGTGGCGTTACCATCTCTGGAATTACTATAAAACCGTCTCCGATTTGGCTTCAAAACCGATTAAAAGCAATTGGTATTCATCCAAAAAACAATATTGTAGATGTAACAAATTATGTGCTACACGATCTCGGACAGCCACTTCACGCTTTTGATGCATCCAAAATAAAAGGTAATAAAATTATTGTTAAGACATTAGAAAGCGGAACCAAATTTACAACTCTAGACGATATTGAGCGAACACTTCACGAAGAAGATTTGATGATATGTGATGAAAATGGACCGCTATGTTTTGCAGGAGTTTTTGGTGGAAAAAACTCTGGCGTAACAGAAAATACTAGTGCTATATTTTTGGAAAGTGCTTATTTTAATTCGATTGCTATTAGAAAAACCGCCAAACGCCATAATTTGAATACCGATGCTTCCTTTAGATTCGAACGTGGGATTGACCCTACAATTACAGAATATGCCTTAAAACGAGCTGCAATTTTGATACTTGAAGTGGCCGGAGGCGAAATCACATCGGATATTATAGATGTTTATCCGAAAAAAATTGAAGATTTTCCGGTTTTTTTAAATTTTGAAAAAGCCAATAAAATCATCGGTGAGGAATTGCCGAAAGAAACCATCAAGAAAATTTTAGTGTCACTTGATATCAAGGTTAATAGTGTTTCTGATGCTGGTTTAGGGCTTATTATCCCTTCTTATCGTGTTGATGTGCAACGCGAAATAGATATTATTGAGGAAATTTTGCGTGTTTATGGATACAATAACATTAATTTTACAAAAAAACTGAATGCAACGGTTGCAAATTCTAGTAGAACAGCCGATTATAAAATTCAAAATACAGTTGCAAATCAATTGAATAGTCTTGGATTTCACGAAATGATGGCCAACTCTTTGACATCTCCAGAATATATCAACTATAGTGAATTTCTAAAAAATAGTTCTAATGTAATGATAATGAATCCTTTGAGTAATGATTTGTCTGCGTTGAGACAATCGATGTTGTTTTCTGGTTTGGAGGCTGTATCATATAATATCAACAGAAGAAACTCTGATTTGAAGTTATTCGAATTTGGAAAAACATATCACAGATTGTTGTCTGGCAATGAAGAGCGCAAACATTTATCACTTTTTTTGACGGGCAAAAAAAATCCAGAAAGTTGGGCACATGAAGCGCAATTGGCGGACTTTTTTTTACTGAAAAGTTTTGTTGTTTCAATTTTATCAAGATTAGGCATCGAAAAAACAAAAACTCAATTTGCTGAAAATGATGTTTTTGCAGAAGGAATTGCCATTGCCGTTGGACAAAACGTATTGGTTGAATTTGGGTCTTTGCACAAAACAATTTTAAAGCGTTTTGACATCAAACACGAGGTTTTCTATGCAGATTTCAATTGGGATTTGATTTTAAAGCAGTTGAATAATAAAATAAAATTTGTTGAAATTCCAAAATTTCCAGAAGTTCGTAGGGATTTGGCTTTGTTGGTCGATGATCATATTACGTTTGAAGAAATTGCATTACTGGCAAAACAAACCGAAAAATCATTGCTTCAAAAAACAAATTTATTTGATGTTTATACCGGTTCTAATTTGCCAGACGGCAAAAAATCGTATGCTATAAGTTTTATTATTCAAGACAAAACCAAAACACTCACAGATCATCAAATAGATGGTGTTATGGAGAAACTAAAAATAAGTTTTGAGTCTGAAATAGGAGCTATATTGAGATAATTCCTTGATTTGGAATTAAAAAAAGCTTTTTTTGAACAAATTAAAAACTAAATGTTATCCTGCTCTGGTTTTAGATTCGCAAAAGCAAAATTCTTGGATTTTTTTGGGTATTTTGAAAATGAAATATCACTCGGATTTACAACTACAGTTTTGATGGTAATCAAATCACCAACTATATAATCGGCTTTTACTATTTTATAATCCAACAAATATTCGCCGCAAAAATAATTTCCGGTTTCGTCGATTTCGACAAAACCTGTAAATAGTCCTTTGCTTAATATTCTATTTTTTAATTCGGGATTCATTTATTTTTTTGTTACTAATTTATTTGGTTTGTTTGACATTAACTCAATATCGAATACTGAATTTAAATAAATTCGAAATCTATCTATACACTTTTGGAACAGTGCCAATAGTTTTATTTTTTGTTTAAACTTCATTAAAATACAATTAGGTATAATAAAAAATATCTTTATTATACCTAATTATTTGTTTCAAAAAAATAGTAATGTTATATTTTGACGTGACCCCAATTGTCGCCTCTTTCGATTCTACGAATATGGGTTTCGCTAACACCAAATTGTTTTGCAATCATTTTCAGACGTGTTTTTCGATTTGGATTGGCCAACATTTTTTTGATTAAAATAACTTTGGTTTCTGTTAATTTGTTGACTCTTAGGGTTTTGTTAAATTCAATCAAATTTAATTTTGCTTGAATTACATAAGGACTTTTTCTTGAGTGGTCTAACATTTCTTCACGCGTTGCCCATTGAAGATTTTTGATGTCGTCATTAGAACGATTATAATCTACGTGCAATACATAAACGTGATCGTCCGAAGGCTTTTTCAAAAAATATTCAGCAACTAATTTATAATAAAATACGTGTCGACTTAATTCTATGCCTTCTTCTCTAATCTTGTAGCGGATAATTCTATAACCATCAGCAGTAGAACCATTTAAAATTCGACCTTCTTCTACCTTGTCTCTAAAACTAATTACGCGACCCATTGTCGTAATTGCATATCGAAGCCTTAAAGAGGGATGCAAGGAAATTTCCTTGATCAATTCATTGGGATAAAATCGTAACATAAATTTTTAGTTTTTTAAATTTATTATAACAAATATATAACTTTGTTCTTTATTAAACAATTTTTTTTACCTTTTGTCGGATTTTAACATATTTATATTATATTGTTAAGTTTTTTACTACAAAAACTATTTTTTTAATCTAAAATTTTTTTCAATTGCCAAAATCATTTCGCCTGCAATATCCTTATTTGTAGCGCCTTCAATACCTTCAAGCCCCGGCGAAGAATTTACCTCTAATAATAATGGTCCTTTTGTAGAACGAATTATATCGACGCCTGCAACTTTCAAATCCATTGCTTTTGCAGCTTTAATAGCAATTTTCTTTTCTTCGGTTGTAATTTTTATAATCGATGCCGTGCCTCCAAGATGTATATTGGCGCGAAACTCACCCGGAAGGGCTTCCCGTTGAATGGCTGCAACTACTTTTCCATCTATTACAAAGCAGCGGATATCTTTTCCGTTTGCTTCCTTTATAAATTCTTGTACCAATATATTAGCATTCAAGCTTTTGAAAGCATTAATAACGCTTTCGGCAGCTTTTTTTGTTTCGGCAAGCACAACTCCTTTGCCTTGTGTGCCTTCCAAAAGTTTTACAATCAATGGTGATCCACCTACCATTTTGATCAAATCGTCTGTGTCTAATGGCGAATTTGCAAATCCAGTTGTTGGAATTTCGACGCCACAATTGAGCAATAATTGTAACGAATACAGCTTGTCTCGGGATTGTGTGATAGCCGATGCAGAGTTCAAACAATAAACTTTCAGAGCTTCAAATTGCCTGGTCAACGCACATCCATAAAAGGTAATACTTGGTCGAATACGCGGGATTACTGCGTCAAAATCATTTAATATCTTGCCACCTCGATAATGAATTTCAGGTTTTGTGGCGTCTAATTTCATATAGCATTCCTTGATGTTCAAAAAGTGCATTTCGTGACCACGCATCTCGCCCGCTTCCATAATTCGTTTGTTGCTGTATAGTTCTGGATTACTGGCTAATAGCCCAATTCTCAAACCCGTTTTGGCTTTTTCGGCGGCTTTATATAAAGCTCTAAGGCTATCATTTGTGGGTTGTCCCAACAGGTATTGTTGCGCTGGATCTACCAAAACCCTACCGCTCATGGCCTCTCGACCCAACAACATTCTAAATCCCATTGAGTCGCGATTGGTAAGTGTAATTTCGATATCCCAATGTTTGCCACCAATTTCGAGCGATACGCCAATTACATATCGTTGTTCTCTAAAGCCACTCGAGCTTTTTACGATACGCTTATCAACCAATTTTGACTCGCAATGAATCACAGTTTTGATGTTATTTTGAATTGGGTTAATGTCAAATTTGACCCAATTTTCGCCTTCCTTTATAAAAGGGGCTATGTTGATTGCGTGCAAGGCCGATGTTTTTGCTCCAGAATCAACTCGAGCTTTTATCGTAGGAATTCCTAGAGTAGGGAAGGAGCACCACTCCTCGCTGCCTAAAATGACTTTGTCTAATAACATAGTGTTTTTTATTTTTTATTCAAATATAATAAAATTACTCGATTTTTAATTGTTTTTAATAAAGCGTAAGTGCGCCCAAAATTTCTTCGGACATAAATCGTCCTCCGGGATATTTTGCGGTATAATCCAAATTGAGCCAAATTTGACCGTATTCGTCCTGATGATAATGTAACTCGTTTGAACCAATTTCGGATTTAAAAAGAACTTCTTTGATTAAAAAATGAACAGCTTCAAAATTTTCTTTGCTTCCTATCAGCATTTCCGGATAAACGTGCTCTGTGGTGCTTATAATGCGAGGGGTGCCGCCAACGGCCCTAATACAAGCGGCCATTAGGATGGAATGATCGTCACAATCGCCAGAAAAATGTTGCAAACTCTCGCTTGCATTTGCAAAATATTCTTGCCCTTTTGGGTCATTAACATAATTCCAGTTTTGATTTATTTCTTTAAAAACTGCAAAACATTGGGTCAACATTCGGTATTTTTGATAACCCTTTATTTTTTTAAAATGCTTGGTGGTAGCCAATAATGCAAAATTTCTAACTTTTGGATTTTCAAAATCAATGGCTCTCAATATTTTAGACTTGTTTGGAAATGGCAATAATTTTGAAATTATAATGTTCTCGGGATTTGGGTTTTCTATCATCGTATAAACCATAGATTTGTAGGAATCTGAAACTTCAGATAAGCCATAATTTCCGGTCAAACTACTGATCATTAAAACCAAAATATATGCAATGATACAAACTACCAAAACGGTTTTTAAAAGACTTAAAATCAAATGAATAACCAATAGAATAATCAAAAAAAGTAGTATTCTATCTGTATGAAAAAACCATTCAGGATCCAATATTTGTTGGTGCAAAATAATGAAAAAAGGGATGGTAATTAAAATATTTAAAATCAAAATAAACACCGTATCCCAAGGTTTTTTTACTTGAAGTTTTGTTTTGATACGATTTAAAATAAGTTTGTTTGGGTGCAACATATTGTTTGAACCAAAAATGATTTAACCTTGGATTAGGGTTGCAAAAGTACCTTTTTTATTGATAATGTTAGTGTCGAAAAGTTGATTTTGAATGTGAACTAACATTTTTTCTGAAAGTTGGCTTTGGGACCATTTTGTTAGACTAAGCCAAAGCTGTATATCTTCTAATTTTTGGTCAAATGCTGCTGCCAATGTAATGTCAATATTTGGAATGTCTTTAAATTCCGAAGTTGTTTGGTTGATAATTGCTAAAATCTGTGAAACAACATCAAAATTATTGCTCAAAACTTCATTTCGAACTGCGATAACAAAACTTGGCCAGGGAGTAAGGCACTCTCCCAATCGCCTAAAAACACCTTGATCTACGAGCGGTTTTGTCATGAATTTTTCCCACAAAAAATAACCTGCTCTTTCATTTGTCAATGCATCTACCGCACCCTCAATTGTGTTTACGATTTCAAAATGTAGATTTTCTGTTTCCCAATTCTGATTTTTAGCATTTACAAAAGCCATCAACTGCGATCCCGAACCTGGTCGAGAAATGGCAATTTTTGCGTTTTGTAAATCGCTCATTTTTTGGAATTTTGAATGTGCAGCAACATGAATACCCCAAATTAAGGGACTTTCTACATAAATTTGAACAATTTTGGAGTGGTTTTTGTCTAAAATATCTTTTAGAATCCCTTCAGTCAAAATCACAGCAATATCAATCTTTGCAGAGCGAAGCAATTCGCATAATTTGCCCGTGCCCTCTGGAACATCAATCCATTCTAAATCAATATTTTGGGATTCAAATTCGCCGTTTGCGATACACATTTTCCAGGGATAATTAAAGTGTTCTGGAACGCCCGCAATCTTGATTGTAGTCATATTTTTTTTATAAAAATCAAAATTACTATTTTTTTATTTTGAAAACTACAATTTCTTTTTTTTTTACAAAATACACTAATAAATTCATTTTTGTTATTTGTTCAAATTCTTTAACTTACTTTTGCAAAAAATCATTCTCTTCAATCAGATCAAGGAATTTATTGCATAGGAGGGAAGCAAAACAACAAAAATGCAACATAAATTTTCAGAATTTGGTTTGTCAAAAGAGCTGGTAAAAGCACTCGACGATTTACAGATTTTTATTCCTACAGAAATCCAGCAAAAGGCAATTCCAATTTTGCTCGAACAAAAAACAGATTGTATTGCATTGGCAAAAACTGGAACCGGAAAAACGATAGCTTATGGATTACCTTTACTTCAATTAATTGATTGTAATAAT
>JANNBA010000011.1:0-3210 GCA_031384845.1 Bacteroidota bacterium | reverse complement strand
GTAATCACACAAATCAAATCTATCAAAAGCATGGTAGCCAATGTATATCGGGTGTTTTTTATTTTTATAGATCCAAAATATACCGCAATGACATAAAAAGTAGTTTCGGCACTACACTGAAAAATACAACTCAATCGCCCTGTGAAAGAATCCGGACCAAAAACACGCATAGAATCGATCATAAAACCCCGAGATCCACCCGAGCTAAATGGCCGTAACATGGCAACAGGCAAGGAGTCTGTAACCTCTTTGGAGACTCCAATATTTGAAAAAACAACCGACATGCCGTTGCTTATAATTTCAAATAAACCGCTGTTACGAAAAAAGGAAATCGCAACCAACATTCCCATTACATAAGGAAAAATAGTGATGCCAGTATTTAATCCGTTGCGAGCACCAGCTACAAACGTATCAAAAATGCTGGTGTTTGTTGCCGTAAATTTCGCCTCGTTTTTAAACGCATACAGCAATGTAAAACCAATAATCGCCACAAGCATCAAACCAGAAAGATTGTTCGTAAAAAAATTCTTACCAATAATATCCAAACTGCTGATATAGAACAACAAACCAGCAATTGCCGCTATAATTGTGGTGAGCGCAACTAGCAAAGACGCTGATTTGAAATTGATTTTTTGACGAATACCAACGATTAAAAATGCCGCTATTGTACCAACAAACGAAGTGATAATACATGGCAACATCACATCTGCAGGATTGGTAGCATTTTCGGCAGCACGATAGCCAATTATCGAAGTAGGAATAAGCGAAAGACCAGCGGCATGAAGACACATAAACATAATTTGAGCATCACTTGCACGGTCTTTCTCGGGGTTAATCTCTTGCAAACTCTCCATGGCTTTAAGCCCAAAAGGAGTTGCGGCAGAATCCAGTCCCAGAAAATTTGCAGCAAAATTCAAAGTCATATACGATATCGAAGGATGGTTTTTGGGAACCGTCGGAAAAATTTTTGTAAAAACAGGACTCAACTTCTTTGCTAGTTTTTCAGACGCTCCAGATTCGATAAGCAACTGCATCAACCCACAAAAAAAAGCCAAATAAGCAATCAATGGTAGTAACAAATCCAACAAACTGTTTTTGCAAGTTGGCAGCAATCCATCGGCTTTTTGAACACCGCTATATATTTTTACGGTTTTGTTTTTATACACAAAAGTCGTGTCGGCATTAAGCGTATCTTTATCAACAATCAATATTTTATCTTTTGTAGCAACAAGGCTATCGCTTATGGATTTTGGAAGTTGGTTCAAATATTTTTCAGAAATCAAAATAGGATCGTCTTTTTTTCCATTCAACACAAAATCAATACTATAAGCGTTTCCTGCAAACAAACTAATGACCACAAAAACAATAGATGCAATGAAAATGCTGAGCCAAAATCGCGATAGTACCATGATAATAATTTTTAAAGCATATTTTATAAGCCGTAAAAATATATAAAAATACGCTATGAATTAAAAATATATTCCAATTCGAGCAGCAGTTTGCTCGACAATTTTTATAAAACACAAAAAGCCTGCAATTTCGCCACCCAAATTGTGCATAACCAAAACATCGCTACCTCTAAAATAAAAAAAGCAACCATCACATTTTTTTGGCGCACACCACCACCTCCCACACACCACCTGTCCTGCTGCACGCTATATCTTTTTTTGGGTTTTGAAAAAAAACCCAAAAAAAGGATACCGCTGCATCAGGGCGATTATAGACCTTTTGGGTCATCAAGACATTTGCCAAAACAACGGTTTTAAAACAACATAAAAAACAAGACCAACAAAACCTTGCAAACCACAAAAACACACCGCAAACCACAAAAAAATAGTTAAAAATAATAGTTGCGATGTGGTTTTTGAAACCAAAAAAAAACCCCAGTGGTACTGGGGTTTGAGAGAGGCTTATTTATTTTGCGGCTTCAAAACAATAAGCGTTTAAATAAGTAAGTGCTATTACCTTTGCGGGTATTCCGTTTTCTGCCGGGAAAACATAAACTGCATTGGTTTTGAAATTACTGTTTTCTGGCTCACCAAGGTTTGATGCTTTTATTTTCCAAATGGTTTTTCCAGTGGCAATATCAATAGCGTGAAGCTTTCCGGTAGATCCGCCCACAAAATAGACAACCCCGTTCAAATAACTCATCGCACTACTTGTGCCTGCGCCTTCTATTTTCCACAAAAAACCACCTGTTTTGGCATTCAAACAATAGATTTTAGTGTCTTCACAATTGCCAATCAACTTGTTATCAACTATCAAAAATCCTGAAAACATAAAATCCTGTTCAAAATCTTTTTTCCAAACTTGATTGCCGGTAGCCAAATCATGGCACACAATTTCTTTTCCAATATTTGCATATATTTTGTTGTCAAAAATGATTGGATCTGTCAACAAAACGCCATTTACATTTGGCTGGTTCAAAATTTGTTTTTCATACAACCATGTTTTTGTAGCCTCATTATACAAACCCAAAAAAGACTGAAAATCCCATAAATTATCATACGCCAACTCTTGCCAAATGACCGCCAAATAAGGAGTCCCATTTACCACACATGGCATAGCGCAGGTTACATCTCCAATCCTGCCGCCATTAATATGGGCTAAAGTAAAATTAGGCATGATAATCTCTGTCAAGTTTCCGGTTTGTAAGTCGCCTTTGAAACCAACAGATTCAGAATATTCTGGGTATTTTGACACAGACTCTCCAAAAGTATAATACTCATTGTTTTGTCCAAAAAGGGAAACATTATAAGGCGAATCACGTTTTGACTTCCATTTTGTTGTGCCATTATCAAGATTGATGCAATAGCTTTTTTTGCCATTTTGCCAAGTAAGTAAATTGTTATTTATATAACAATGGAAAATATCAATGTATTCACTTTCTGGCTGAAATCTTTCGTCCCATTTCCACAAAGTACCACCTGTTTCTTTATTAATCATAGATAGCGATCTAACGGAGTTATTTGTAGTAGGAACTAATAAATTGTTACCATAAACAACAGAAGTCATCACATAACTATTAGAAGATGGTTCTCCCTCATGTAAAGATTTTTTCCAAAGAAAATCTCTGGATACAACCACGCCTTCCGCATCTATTGGATTTACAATAGTATCTTCTTTGCTGCACGAAAACAACAAACACAAGCAAAATAACGCTAACTTTATTGAATTTTTCATAGTTAAAATATTTAATATATTATTTTT
>JANNBA010000010.1:0-24311 GCA_031384845.1 Bacteroidota bacterium | reverse complement strand
AGGCAAACAAGTAAACTCTCGCGCCTATTTGTCACGTTTTAATTTTGGTGGAGGCGAGCAAAACAAAAAAGTAAATGCGCTATCTGGCGGAGAGCGAAACAGATTACATCTTGCGATGACCTTGAAAGAAGAAGGAAACGTTCTTTTGTTGGACGAGCCTACCAATGATTTAGACATTAATACCCTTCGTGCCTTGGAAGAAGGTTTGGAAAATTTTGCGGGCTGTGCTGTTGTAATCTCACACGATAGATGGTTTTTGGATAGAATTTGCACCCACATTTTGGCCTTCGAAGGCAACTCTGAAGTATATTATTTTGAAGGCGGTTTTTCTGAATACGAAGAAAATAAAAAGAAAAGATTGGGTGGTGATTTGACTCCAAAACGAATCAAATATCGAAAATTGATAAGAAATTAATGCTATAACTGTGAAATTTACAAAAAAAATACTTCCTTTTTTACTGTTTTTAATATTTTCAAACGGTTTTGCTCAAATTAGCGGCACATCAAAAAGCATTTATTTGCAGCTTGATAAGGCGAGTATTGCCTTTATAAATTGTAAAGGAGACGAATCTTTAAAACTCTCAAAAATAGTATTACACGACGCTTTGAAAATCAAAAATAATGAACTCATTGCTCGAGCCTACAACTTAATAGGACTTAATTTTCAAGAATTTTCCGACCCAAAAAAAGCAATTGCTTATTATGATAAAGCACTTTTATTTGCCAAAAAAACAAAAAACGACTCTATAAAAAGCTGGATTTATGGAAATTTAGGTTCAATTTACACCTATAATAATATTAATCAAGAAAAAGGAATTGAATATTATAAGCTTGGTTTGGGCTTTGCCAAGAAAGTGAATGACCCAAATGAGATTTCGTATGCAGAACTCAATATAGTGAGTGCCTACTTTGGTATTCAAAAATTTGATGAAGGAATTGTATATCTTCAAAATGCCAAAAAACACATTGAAAAAAGTGGACAATTAGAAGCAAAAATATCATTGGCTACAAGTTTTGGAAATTATTATGATTATTTGAACAATAATAAACTTGCTGAAAAGTATTTTTTGGACGCAATTGAGTTGAGCAAAAAAAATGATATTCCGTTAATTGACTCGAATATAGCAGAGGTTTATGGTGAGATTTCTAAATTTTATAAGAAAAATAACGATTTTAAGAATGCCCTTTTTTATCTCAATTTACACAACGAATTGAAAGACTCCATATATACAGATGAAAGAATCAAAAACGTTAAAATTGAAGGAAGCCTAATAGAATTA
The DNA here is from genome assembly GCA_031384845.1 of Bacteroidota bacterium. Taxonomy (GTDB): domain Bacteria; phylum Bacteroidota; class Bacteroidia; order Flavobacteriales; family Flavobacteriaceae; genus Flavobacterium. The sequence goes on along the minus strand of JANNBA010000010.1, from coordinate 23,031 downwards.
GAAGAATACAAAAGACAAATTTATAAAATTGAAGCCGAAAAATACAGACAATCTCGTGATTTGGCAGAATCAAAATATATGGGTTTGGTTTTTTTAATCATATTTATAGGATTATTATTGTTTATTTATTCTTTGTATAAAAATAATGCCGCTAAAAAGAAATTAAATTCTGAGCTGTTGACTTCAAACAAAGAGCTTTTGCTTGCCAAAGAAAATGCAGAAATAGCCTCGCAACTCAAAACACAATTTATATCCACAATAAGCCATGAATTAAGAACACCTCTTTATGGCGTTATTGGAATTACAAATATTATTTTAGACGAACACAAAGAAATTGTTCAAAATGACCATTTGAGGTCGCTAGAATTTTCTGCAAATTATTTACTTGCCTTAGTAAATGATATGTTGCAACTCAATAAAATGGAAGAGAAAAAATTTATTTTGGATAAAACAATTTTCGACCTCTCGCACCAAATTAAAACTATAATAAACTCGTTGAATTTTATTGCCAATAATAATGGAAACTTCATCAAACTTGATTTTGACGAGCGGATTCCACGATTTTTAATCAGCGATGAACTTCGGCTTTCTCAAATTTTTGTGAATTTGTTAAGCAATGCGCTCAAGTTTACAAGCAATGGCGAAATTTCAATCAAAGCTACACTGTTGAGCGTTGTGGACGAAAAATACGAAATTCAATTTAAAATTAAAGACAACGGAATTGGCATCGCAAAAAAAGACCAAGATAAAATATTTGATAAATTTGTTCAAATAGAAAGAAAAGAGGGAGATTATCTAGGTACTGGACTTGGATTAACTATTGTCAAGAGAATGATTGACCTGTTTGGAAGTGAAATAGAACTTTATAGCGAAGAAAATGTTGGGACTTCCTTTACTTTTTCAATTATCTTTGATTCAGACGAAAATTGTAAAGAATATATAGACGAAATTGAAATCGAAATCGATTCAAATGTATTTCTGCACATCCTTGTGGTAGAAGATAATAAAATAAATCAGCTTGTTACTCGAAAAATAATCGAAAAAAACTTCCATACTTGCGTGGTTTTAGATAATGGATTTGACGCAATAGAAATGATTAAAACCCAAGATTTTGATGTCATTTTGATGGATTTGAATATGCCTGGAATAACTGGATATGAAACTACGATTGCAATAAGAAACACAGGCTTTACAAAACCAATAATTGCGCTAACGGCTTTTGATGCTAATGAAATCAAGCATAAAATTAGAGATGCTGGCTTGGATGATATTGTAGTAAAACCATTTGATACCTCCCAACTTTTTTCTGTTTTGAAAAAACACATACCAGCACTTAAAAAAATGAAAGAATTTTAAATAAAAATATGAAACACCTTATTTATTTTATAGCAATACTAATTTTTAGTAAAAATTATGCACAAGAAACCCAACAAAAACCTGCGAAAAAGGTTACAAATCAACAAAAATTTAAAACAAAAAAAGTGAAAAATAACACAATTTATCAGTTTAAAGTTACAGATTTGAATGGTGATCTATTCGATTTTGCCTCCCTAAAAGGAAAAAAAATAATGATTGTAAATACAGCTTCAAAATGTGGATTGACACCACAATACAAAGATTTGGAAGCTATATTTGAAAAATACAAATCCAAAAACTTTATTATTATTGGATTTCCTGCAAATAATTTTGCCTCACAAGAACCCGGAAGCAATCAAGAAATTGCAGCATTTTGCAGTCAAAATTATGGTGTTAGCTTTCCGATGATGGCAAAAATATCAGTGAAAGGCAATGATATGGCAGCTATTTATCAATTTTTGACCCAAAAAGAACAAAACCAATATCAGGATAGCGAAGTAGAATGGAATTTTCAAAAATACCTTATCAATCAAAACGGTCAACTCGAGAAAGTGATTGCGCCACAAGTTTTGCCAACGGATTCCGAAATAATCAAATGGATATTGAACTAAATTATTTTGAATCAAGACCACGAAAAACTCATCAAACTCTCGCATACTAAAATGCCATTTGGCAAATACGAAGGCAGATTTTTGATTGATTTGCCAGAATATTATATTGTTTGGTATGCCAGAAAAGGTTTCCCAAAAGGAGTATTAGGTGAGCAATTACAGCTTGTTTATGAGTTGAAATTGAATGGATTAGAAGATTTAATTAGAAACATCAAAAAAAAATACCCATTAAAGATTTAGTTTTTATATTCTAAATTTTACTTAAATAAATGATAATTTCAGTTTTAGTAATAAACAAAATCTAATAAAATTGCTTACTTTTGTAGCGTTTTTTGACACAAATTGTACAAATAACCAAAACCAATGAATCAAACCAAATATATTTTTGTCACAGGCGGCGTAACATCATCCCTTGGGAAGGGAATTATCGCTGCATCATTGGCAAAATTATTGCAAGCAAGAGGCTATAGAACAACAATTCAAAAATTTGACCCCTATATCAACGTCGATCCAGGCACCTTAAACCCCTATGAACATGGTGAATGCTATGTAACTGATGATGGTGCCGAGACAGACTTGGATTTAGGACATTATGAAAGATTTTTGAATGTATCAACCTCACAAGCCAATAATGTAACAACCGGAAGGGTATATTTGTCTGTGATTGAAAAAGAACGACGAGGTGAGTTTTTGGGAAAAACGGTTCAAATAGTACCACATATCACAAACGAAATCAAAGAAAGGATGCAACTTTTGGGCAATTCTGGCAATTTTGATATTGTGATTACAGAAATTGGGGGCACTGTAGGCGATATAGAATCACTACCTTTTATAGAATCTGTGCGGCAACTCGTTTGGGAGTTGGGCGAGAATAATGGTATCGTCATCCACCTTACCCTAGTTCCATATTTGGCAGCAGCCGGAGAATTAAAGACAAAACCCACGCAACATTCTGTAAAAACACTAATGGAAAGCGGTATCAAAGCTGATATTTTGGTTTGTAGAACAGAACACGAATTATCTGATGAATTGCGGCAAAAATTGGCGCTTTTTTGTAATGTAAAAAGAGAAGCAGTTATTCAATCAATAGATGCTTCAACGATTTATGAAGTTCCAAATTTGATGCTCGAAGAAGGATTAGACCTTGTAGCCCTAAAAAAATTAGACCTTCCAAAAAAATCGAGCCCAGATTTGAAAAATTGGAATTTATTTTTGCGCAGATTAAAAAACCCAAAACAAACCGTAAATATTGGTCTGATTGGAAAGTATGTAGAGTTGCAAGACTCGTATAAATCGATTCTTGAGTCGTTTATTCACGCTGGTGCAGCAAACGAAACCAAAGTTAATGTAGTTTCTGTTCATTCAGAATTTTTAGACCAAACAAATGTTAGCGAAAAATTAAAAGGTCTTAATGGGATTTTAGTAGCACCTGGCTTTGGAGAAAGAGGTATAGAAGGAAAAATTGAAGCTATACGGTATGCACGAGAAAATAACATACCTTTTTTGGGTATATGTTTGGGTATGCAAATGGCCGTAATCGAATTTTCTAGAAACGTGTTGGGGCTTGAAAATGCTAACTCTACAGAAATGAATCCAGCAACTTTGCACCCTGTTATCAATTTGATGGAAGACCAAAAAACCATCACAAACAAAGGCGGAACCATGAGATTAGGTGCTTGGAAATGTGATATTATGCCAAACACTTTGGCATACAAAATTTATAACAAACCTAGTATTCTAGAACGCCACCGCCACCGATTTGAATTAAATAGTACTTACAAAAAACAGTTTGAAAAGGCTGGGCTAAACGCGTCTGGAACAAATCCTGAAACCGGTTTGGTTGAAATTGTAGAAATTCAGAACCATCCTTTTTTTATAGGCGTACAATATCATCCAGAATACAAAAGTACCGTTGCCAATCCGCACCCAGTTTTTGTAAACTTCGTAGCCGCAACCGTCATTTCAAAGAAAAAATAAAAAATAATAGCGAAGCATAAACCAAAAATGGAAGAAAAAAAAATAGATTTTAACCAAATTATCGGATTTGTACTGATTTTTGGAATACTGATGTGGATCATGAATCAAAATGCCACACAACAAAAAATTGATACGGAAAAAGCAAAACAAGAACAACTGATTAAAAGCAAACAGCAAAACGCTGCCAAACAGTTGGTTATAAATCAAAAAGCACTTTTGCCTACTGAAAAAGCAGCTAATGACAAAGCCGTTCTAGGAAAATTTGCTTATTCTGCAGCTTTAGCCTCAGCAAACGATAATCTAACAGTGATAGAAAATGACCTGATTGTGCTCACTGTAGCCAATAAAGGCGGACAAATTGTAAATGCAAAATTGAAAAATTTTGAAAAATTTAAAAAAAAATCAGGAGATTTTGTTACGCTGATCAAAAACAACAATGCCAGTTTGAACTTAAAATTAGAAACTCAAGATAATCGAATTTTGGACACCAAAAATCTTTATTTTGAACCACAAATTTCAAAAAACAACGAAAGTTCAACCCTTATTATGCGTTTGAAAACCAACGAAACGTCATTTTTAGAATACAAATATGTATTAAAAAATAACGATTATATGATTGATTTCGACATTCGTTCAGAAGGATTGAAAAACACACTAAACACCTCAAAACCAGTAGAATTAGAATGGAGTATGAAGACTTTTCGGAATGAAAAAAGTATCACATACGAAAATTCATATACAGATTTGCGCTACCGTGCCGACGGCAAAAAAAATGATCTAGGTTTGGGAAATAATGAAACCGAAACATTAAGTCAAGTAAGTTATTTTGCCTTCAAGCAACATTTTTTTAGTTCGATTTTACTAAGTGATAAAACTTTTGCAAAAGCGCAACTTTTTTCGGACAATTTGGTTAAAGATGCAAAAATAGACACCGTTTTTACAAAACAATTTAGGGCTATTGTACCATTAACACTAGCATCGGGCGAAATTAGCCAAAAAATGAATTGGTATTTTGGACCAACGGATTATTCTATTTTAAAATCTTATCAAAAAAACATTGAAGAAATTGTACCTTTAGGTTGGGGCATTTTTGGATGGATGAACCGCTACGTTTTTATTCCAATGTATGGTTTTATAAGCCAATTTATTTCGCACGGATGGGCTATAATTTTGTTTACAATCTTGGTCAAATTATTGATGTCGCCCGTAACTTACAAATCATTTTTGTCTCAAGCCAAGATGAAAGTTTTGCGACCAGAAATCACAGAATTGGGAGAAAAATTCAAAAAAGACCCAATGAAAAAGCAACAAGAAACTATGAAATTATACAGCAAAGCTGGCGTAAATCCAATGGCTGGTTGCATACCTGCATTAATTCAAATGCCAGTATTTTATGCTTTATTTCAATTTTTTCCATCTGCAATTGATCTTAGACAACAAGGTTTTTTGTGGGCAGACGATCTTTCTTCATTCGATTCTATATTGAAATTACCTTTCAATATTCCACTTTATGGCGATCATGTGAGTCTATTTTCGCTTTTGGCATCTATTGCTATTTTCTTTTATATGAAAATGACCTCTGGCGATCAACAAATGCAAGCACCACAGCAAGAAGGAATGCCGGATATGGCCAAAATGATGAAGATTATGATTTATGTTTCTCCCTTTATGATGCTCATTTTCTTTAATAACTATGGTGCGGGATTAAGTTTGTACAATTTTATTTCTAATTTGATAACCATTGGAATTATGCTGGTAATAAAAAATTATATTGTTGATAATGACAAAATTCATGCCCAAATTCAAGAAAATAAATTAAAAACTCCAAAAAAACAAGGCAAATTTCAACAAAAAATGCAAGAACTTATGGAGCAAGCCGAAGCTCAAAAAGCTGCAAAAGCAAAAAAATAGAATCAAAAAAACACTCTTTTTTGAGTGTTTTTTTTTAAATAAAATAATAATTTTATAAAGAAAACGTTTCATAATAAACAATCAATCAAATGAAATACCTGTTTATTTTACTTTTTATAAGTAATTGTTATTGTCAAGATAATTTCAATCAATTTGACCAAAACGGCCTCAAACACGGCTTCTGGAAAGGCCTTTTTGAAGCGTCAAAACGAGTGAGATATGAAGGTAAATTTGACCATGGGGTAGAAATTGGTGTTTTTAATTTTTATGAAGATAGTGATGGAAAAATATTATTATCTACACGAACATTTTCAAACAATGGCACTGAGGCAATTACTGTTTTTTTTGACAAAAACAAAATAATTATTAGCCAAGGAAAAACCGTCAACAAACTACACGAAGGCGAGTGGAAATATTTTCATGAAGGAACCACTGCACTAATGATTACAGAAAATTATATAAAGGGAAAGCTGATTGGTAGCAGAAAAGTGTTTTATTTGAACCAACAAATTGCGGAAGAATCTACATACAAAAACGGCAAAAAGGAGGGTGTTTACAAAAAATATACCGAACAAGGAACGCTGCTAGAAGAATCTATTTTTAAAAACGGCGAGTATAATGGTCTTGCAATTTTTAGAGATTCAGACGGAAATATAGCTTCAAAAGGGCCTTTTGTAAATGGGCTAAAAAAAGGTAAATGGCAATTTTTTGAAGGTGGGAAGCTCAAAAAGGAGCAGATTCTTCCTATTGTAAAAAAGATGGCTAACAGAAAGAAAAAATAAAAAACAAAAATTACTTCCTCTTATAAAATTTAAAATGAAACGTGTTGTAGTTGGTCTTTCGGGTGGTGTAGATTCTAGTGTTGCAGCCTATTTGTTGCAGCAGGAGGGCTATGAAGTTATTGGACTTTTTATGAAAAACTGGCACGATGATTCTGTTACAATTTCAAACGAGTGCCCCTGGTTAGAAGATAGTAATGATGCCCTTATGGTTGCTGAAAAACTAGGCATTCCTTTTCAAACAATAGATTTAAGTTTGGAATACCAAGACAAAATCGTCGATTATATGTTTCGAGAATATGAAAACGGAAGAACACCAAATCCAGATGTTTTGTGTAATCGTGAAATCAAGTTTGATGTTTTTATGAAAATTGCCCAAAGTTTAGGAGCAGATTTTGTTGCAACAGGTCATTATTGCCGAAAAGGCAAAGTTGAAATAGAAGGAAAACCCATTTTTCAATTACTTGCTGGAATTGATGACAACAAAGACCAATCTTATTTTTTATGTCAACTATCACAATATCAATTAAGCAAATCATTGTTTCCGATAGGGGAACTTACAAAACCCGAAGTTAGAAAAATCGCTTTGGAGCTCAACCTGATCACAGCCGAAAAAAAAGATTCTCAAGGACTGTGTTTTATAGGAAAAGTACGTTTACCAGAATTTTTACAACAAAAGTTACTCCCAAAAGAGGGAAATATTATTGAAATTCAAGCCAATAACCCGATATATTCTCAAGAAAAACCAATTTTTGATTCCAACAAAGCTGCTATTATGTTTGAATCAAACAAAATTGTTTATACTCCAGAAATGGGTAAAGTTGTTGGCAAGCATCAAGGCGCACATTATTTTACAATTGGACAACGCAAAGGCTTGAATGTTGGAGGCACAAAAGAAGGTCTTTTTGTAATTGCAACAGATGTCAAAACCAATATAATTTATACAGGACAAGGTCAAAATCATCCTGGCCTTTTCAGAAAAGCATTAAAAATTCAATCGTCTGAAATTCATTGGGTTAGGAATGATTTGGCGCTACAAGTTGGACAAAGTCGTTCTGTCATGGCACGCATTAGATACAGACAACCGCTACAAAAAGCCACAATATATCAATTTGATTCCAACCTAATTGTTGCATTTGATACACCACAATCTGCCATTACCGAAGGACAATTTGCGGCATGGTATGATGGTGATGAATTGATTGGCTCTGGCGTTATTAGTTGATTTACAATATTTTATACTAAATCAATAGTCTTAAAAAAGTCCCTATAATTCTTTGTATATTTGCATTCTGAAAACCGGGCATTTATGATACAATTAGGAAAATACAACACATTGACAATTCTACGAGATACCAAAGTGGGGCTTTTTTTGGGCAATGGCAACGAAGCCGAAGATATTTTGCTGCCCAATAAATATGTTCCAAATGAATTTGAAATTGGTGAAGAAATAAGTGTTTTTGTATATCTAGATCACGAGCAAAGACCAGTTGCAACCACATTAGAACCCTATATACTGTTGAACGAATTTGCACTTTTGCGTGTAAATTATACCAATCAAATAGGTGCATTTGTAGATTGGGGGATGGAAAAAGACCTACTTGTGCCTTTCAAAGAGCAAGCCAGACCTATGGAAACTGGCAAACGATATCTGGTTTATTTATATTTGGACGAAAAAACAAATCGACTTGTCGCTTCAAGTAAAACCAATCAATTTTTGAGCAATGACCACCTAACAATTCAACAATTTGACGAAGTGGACTTGATAGTTTCGCATATTACAGAAATTGGTATCAATGTGATTATCAACGAGCAGCACAAAGGTTTGCTTTACAAAGACGAGGTGTTTGACGAAAATATCAGAACTGGTGATCGCTTGATAGGCTATATCAAAAACATTAGACCAGACAACAAAATCGATGTTTCGCTTCAAAAGCAAGGCTATGAAAATGTAGAACCAAATGCCGAAAAAATTATATTTGAACTTAGAGCTAGTCGAGGATTTCTTCGATTAACTGATAATTCTCATCCAGAAGATATCAAAACAGTGTTGAAAATGAGTAAAAAAACATTCAAAAAAGCAATTGGAGCATTGTATAAAAACCGACAAATAGATATCAAAGAGGATGGTATTTATTTGTTAGAATCCTAAAAAAAAAGACTTGAATTTATCCGATTTCAAACCAGTTTTCGACCAATTGTTTCTCAAAATGAATTTGATTTTTCAATTCAAATTCATTTGAAATAGGGTTATAATGGTAATCATTACTCCATTCATTATGATTTTTCGCTAATTTTAGAATGCTTTTGCAGACAAAAGATACTTCATCATTTGAAGTTGTAGGATGAAGCGACATTCTAATCCAACCTGGTTTTTGTGACAAGTTGCCAGAATCGATCTCGCAAATGAGCTTGTTTGAGGTTTGTTGATCTACATTCAACAAAAAGTGACCATAAGTGCCGGCACAACTGCAGCCGCCACGTGTTTGAATCCCAAATTTGTCATTCAACATTTTCACCCCTAAATTAAAATGTAAGTCTTTGATATAAAACGATATAACGCCAAGACGATTTGTTTGGTTTTTTGCCAAAATATGAATCTCTTTATTATCTTTTAGCATTCCAAAAACATAGTTTACAAGCTCGTGTTCCCGTTTTAGAATATTACTAATCCCCATTTTTTGTTTTAATTGAATCGCAAGTGCCGTCTTGATTACTTGCAAGAAACCTGGTGTTCCGCCATCTTCTCTATTCTCAATATTGTCGATATATCTGTGCTCTCCCCATGGATTTGTCCAAGATACCGTGCCACCACCTGGACAATCTGGAACAAGATTTTGGTATAGTTTTTTATTAAAAATCAAAACCCCTGACGTGCCTGGTCCACCCAAAAATTTATGTGGCGAAAAAAAGATGGCGTCCAAATAACTTTCAGGGTCTTTTGGATGCATATCAATAGATACATAAGGAGCAGAGCACGCAAAATCTACAAAACACAATCCTTGATTTTGATGCATTAATTTTGCGATTTCAAAGTAGGGAGTGCTTATGCCCGTTACGTTTGAGCAAGAAGTGATTGAAGCTATTTTATATAACCTATTTTTATATTTTTCAATCAAATGACTTAAATTTTCTAACGAAAACAGCCCATTTTCGCAGGCTGGGACTACTACAACTTCTGCAATTGTTTCTAGCCAAGACGTTTGATTTGAATGATGTTCCATGTGAGAAATAAATACTACAGGACACATTTCTGCTGGAATATTGGTGTAATTCTTCAAATGTTCGGGAATTTTTAGACCCAAAATGCGTTGAAATTTGTTGACAACACCCGTCATTCCTGAGCCATCAGTAATCAAAACATCATCTTGGTTGGCATTGACGTGATTTTTTATGATTTGCCTGGCTTGGTGATATGCCATCGTCATTGCAGTTCCAGACACGGTCGTTTCGGTATGTGTATTAGCAACAAATGGACCAAAATCGTTAATTATTTTTTCCTCTATAGGTCGGTAAAGTCTGCCACTCGCTGTCCAATCGGTATAAACAATTTTTTGATTGCCGTTTGGAGTAAGAAATTCTTGATTTATTCCAATAATTTCTTCTCGAAAAGCAGCAAAATGAGCCGACAATATTGGATCAAATTCTAAAAAAGTACCGTCTTGCATTGTTTTTTATTTGAGTTCAAATATAGTATTTTTTTGAATAAAAGAGGTCATTGGAAGCCTACTAAAAACGTTTCTCAAATCTCAAATTTGAAAAAACAGAAACTAAAATAAAATTATTATAAAAAGCAATTCAAAATTAGCAAAATGATATTAAAATCATAACTTTGCTTACTAATTTTTTTTTATAATATTGATATGAATATTTCGATTACAAAAGACAGTAACGGTACAATTTTGAATGATGGCGACACGGTTTTTGTGATCAAAGATTTAAAAATTAGAGGCACAACGAGTGTAATCAAAAGAGGTACAGTTGTAAAAAATATTCGTCTCACAGCGGATCAAAATGAAATTGAAGGTCGTGTAGAAAGAACTGTAATTGTATTAAAAACCGAATTTTTAAAAAAATCATAATATTCTTATTGTCAAATAATTAATAACTTTAAATATGTCTAAAAACCTGTTAAAAGCCGCACTCTTGATTAGTTTTTTTGTGTCAAATAGTCAAGCGCAAGAAATTAAAATTTCTAATTCAAAGTACAATCATTTTGATGCCTTTGGTCCAAATTTTTATAATAATAATGGTTCAGAGATTAGATCTGCAAGTGGTCAGCCGGGAATCAAATATTGGCAAAATAAAGTTGATTATCAAATAAATGCCACACTAAATGAGGCTAAAAATGAAATTATTGGATCAGAAATTTTTACTTATACCAATAATAGTCCAGATAAACTTTCGTTTTTGTGGTTGAATTTGGATCAAAACATGTTCAAAAAAGACTCACGTGCCAATGCCGTTATCAAAATTGATGGAAGTAGAAATGGTGCTAGGGGACAAGATTTTGATGGCGGACATCAAATAAAAACGGTTAAAATAATCACAACAACCGCCGGAAAAGCCACTGAAAAAGATATTCCTTTTGAAATAATTGATACCAGAATGCAGCTTTTTTTGCCGCAAGAAGTCTCTTCAAATGGCGGTTCGGTAAAAATCAAAATCGAATTTTCTTTTATCTCTCCCGTTTTTGGATCTGATAGAATGGGAATTTTAGATACCAAAAACGGTAAAATTTTCACCATCGGGCAATGGTTTCCTCGTTTATGCGTTTATGATGATATTCGGGGTTGGAATACAAATCCATATATTGGGGCTGGCGAGTTTTATTGTGAATATGGTAATTTTGACGTCAATATTACCGCACCATCAAATCATATTGTGGTATGCTCTGGCGAATTGATAAACCCAGCTGCGGTGTATTCAAAAGAACAACAAAAACGATGGGCTATAGCCAAAGAAAGTGACAAAACTGTTGCTATTAGAACTGTAGAAGACATCAAAAATGCAAAACAAAACAAAACGGACACTAATTTGACTTGGCACTTTAAAATGACCAATTCTAGAGATGTAGCTTGGGCGTCTTCTTCCTCATTTTTGGTTGATGCTGCCAAAATAAACCTGCCAAGTGGCAAAAAAGCTATCGCAATTTCAGCATATCCAGTTGAAAGTATGGGCTCAGAAGCTTGGAGTCGAACCACAGAATACACCAAAGCATCTATAGAAAATTATTCAAAAAAATGGTTCGAATATCCGTATCCTGCCGCTACAAACGTTGCCGGAATCGTTGGAGGCATGGAATATCCAGGAATCGTTTTTTGTGAAAGTGTAGCAAAAACTTCTGAACTTTGGGGCGTTACTGATCATGAGTTTGGACATAATTGGTTCCCTATGATTGTTGGTTCAAATGAACGTTTATATTCGTGGATGGACGAGGGTTTCAACACATTTATAAACTCAATAAACACGCAAGAATTTAATAATGGGGAGTATAAAACAGAAAAAACGGATATGCAAGCCTTGGCAAATTATTTTACAAACGATAATTTAGAACCATTAATGACAGCTCCTGATGGTTTTAGAGAAGAAAATATGAATGTTTTGTCTTATCTAAAACCCGCAGCAGCATTGACAATACTAAGAGAAAATGTACTAGGCGAAGCACGATTTGATCGAGCTTTCAAAGCTTATATTTCACGTTGGGCGTTTAAACATCCCACGCCAGATGACTTTTTTAGAACAATAGAAAACGTAGCAGGCGAAGATTTGAACTGGTTTTGGCGGAGCTGGTTTTTGAATAATTGGAAATTTGATCAAGAAATTATTGGCTTAAAGTATATTAAAAATGATCCAAAACAAGGTGCCATAATTACAATCAAAAATATTGAAAAAATGGTTTTGCCAGTTATTTTAGAAATAAAAACAAAAAGCGGCACTACAAGCAGACAGAAATTACCAGTCGAAATTTGGGCTCGAAATGATAAGTGGAGTTTCAAAGCGTCTGTAAATGAAGAGATTGAGAGCATAACGTTGGATCCGGATAAAAATTTCCCAGATTTGAACCCAAATAACAATATATGGAACATGGGTCAACATGAAGTTGAAACGGTACTGATTTTGGATTCGTTTTTAGGAAGTTTTTCTAGTAAAATACTTCCAATAAAAATTATATTAACGGATTTGAATGATAAATTAATTTTGACTGCAACAGACCAACGACCTTTGCCGCTTGAAAATGTGGGTTTAAACAAATTTGCAGCAAAAAACTCAGATGTAGAAATAGAATTTGATGTAAATAAAAACACATTTAATTTAAAAACCGAGGGTAAAAACTTTCTTTTCAAAAAAGACTAAACTATTTAAAATGAATACATTAGAAAAAAAATTAGGTCAGGAAACAGGAGTTAGTGCAACTGCCGTTCGTTGGATAAAATTGGAAACAGAGTTGCAGTTGGAGGAAATAAAAAGCAATTCCAACCAAAAACTACAACTCATTTTTAAGCATAGTACAAGATGTATTATTAGTAAAATGGCTCTCAAACAATTTGAAAAAGAATATGATTTTGCAGATCAAATGGATTTATATCTTTTAGATTTGCTACAAAATCGTGATATTTCTAATCAAATTGCAACCAATTATGATATACAACATCAATCACCACAACTTATTTTGATTCAAAACAGCAAGGCAATTTACAATGTTTCTCACGAAAACATTGAAGCCTCAACATTGAAAAATTATTTATAAATATCAAAAAAAAAATGCAATTATTTTATAATGCTTTAATCTCAAAAGACACCTTAAATTTTATTTTTGATCGTGAAGAAAGCAAACATATTATTAAAGTTTTGCGTAAGCAAGCAAATGATATATTACTTGTAACTAATGGTTTAGGAATTTTATTTCATACGAAAATCACCCTAGCATCAGATAGCAAATGTACTGTCGAAATAGTCGGATTTGAGGAAAAAACGGCACCAACATTCAAAATACATTTGGCAGTAGCCCCTACCAAAATGAACGAACGTTATGAATGGTTTCTTGAAAAAGCAACAGAAATTGGTGTTTTAGAAATCACCCCAATTATATGTGATCATTCTGAACGTAAAATTTTGAAATCAGAGCGATTCGAAAAACTACTTATAACAGCAATGAAACAGTCAAATCAGTGTTTCGTACCAAAATTAAATCCAGCAATTTTGTTTAAAGATTTCGTATCAAAAAAGCACGATGCCCAAAAATTTATTGCACATTGCGAAGAAACAGATAAAATAAGTTTGAAAAGTTCTATAAAACCAAATGAAAACGTCTTAATTTTGATAGGTCCCGAAGGTGATTTTTCAGAAAAAGAAATTAAATTTGCGATTGAAAATAATTTCAAAGCCGTTACTTTGGGTAATACGCGCCTGCGAACAGAGACCGCTGCGATTGTGGCTTGTCATAGCGTGATTTTTGTAAATGAAATATAACTTAAAATGAAAAAAATTGTCCTTCTTGTAATCTTTTTTACCATTCAAAGCTGGAGTCAAGAAATTGCATTGCTCAAGTATGGCGGTGGTGGCGATTGGTATGCCAATCCAACATCTTTGCCCAATTTGATCAAATATTGCAATCAAAACATCAATACTAAAATCAAAAGCAAACCCGCTTTGGTCGAGCCAGGCAGTCCTGATTTGTTTTCATACCCATTTGTTCACATGACAGGGCATGGCAATGTTGTTTTCAGCCCATCCGATGCCGAAAATTTGAGAAATTATCTAACATCTGGAGGCTTTTTACATATCGACGACAATTATGGGATGGACGAATATATTAGGAAAGAAATCAGCAAATTGTTTCCAAATAATAGTTTAGTCGAATTACCCGCAACGCACCCCATTTTTCAAAAACCCAATATGTTTGCAGCCGGAATTCCTAAAATTCATGAGCATGATGGAAAGCGACCACAGGCGTTTGGTGTGTTTATAGACGGAAGATTGGCAATTTTATACACACACGAAACAGATTTGGGAGATGGTTGGGAAGATGCAGAAGTAAACAATGACCCATTTGAAATTCGGGAGAAAGCTCTAAAAATGGGCGCAAATATTATGAATTATGTATTTAATAATTAATATTTTTAATTTTTATTAAAATAAATTAAAATATTAAAAAAATATATCCTATAATTGTAGTCAATTTAAAAACAAAATTATGAAAAAAATTATTCTATCTTTATCTCTAGTAAGTTTACTATTTTCTTGTCAAAATGAGAATATTGCAGTTAGCGAAAACGCTGCTGAAACACCATTACACCGTGGTTGTGCTTCACAAGAAGTTTTGGAAGCTCAAATTCAAGCCGATCCATCTTTGTTGATCAAAATGAATAAAATTGAAGCCTTTACGGAAAATTCCATTTTTCAAAACCGTTTGGTAAACGGAAAAATAGAAATTCCTGTGGTTGTAAATGTTTTATACAGAACTGCTGCCGAAAATATTTCTTTGGCTCAAATTCAATCACAAATTGATGTTTTAAACAAAGATTTCAATGCGTTGAATACAGATTATGCTTTGGTTCCTGCTGCTTTTTCAGCTGTAAAAGCAAATGTTGAAATTTCTTTTGTGCTTCAAAACGTAGTGAGAAAAGCGACTAATACGGTTTCTTGGTCAACTACTGATGCAATGAAAAAATCTGCCAAAGGAATTGTACCAACTACTCCTTCTACTGTATTGAATATGTGGTGTTGCAATATGGGTGGTGGTATCTTGGGTTATGCACAATTTCCAGGAGGTGCAGCTGCTACAGACGGCGTTGTAATTGATAATAATGCATTTGGAAGTACAGGCACTGCGGCCGCCCCTTTTAATCTTGGGCGAACTGCAACACACGAAGTTGGACATTGGATGAATTTGAGACACATTTGGGGCGATGCGACTTGTGGCAGCGATATGGTTGCAGATACACCATCTCACAACACTGCAAACTATGGCGTTCCTGCGTATCCACACTATAGCACTTGTACAGGTACTCCAATCGAAATGACAATGAATTATATGGATTATACAGATGATAAAGCGATGTATATGTTCTCTTTAGGTCAAAAAAGCAGAATGGCTGCAATTTTTCTTGCAGGAGGTGCGAGAGCAAGTTTTGGACTATAATACATAATGAAACCAATCTAAACTGCCCAAAACGGGCAGTTTTTTTTTAAAATTTAATGTGATGATTTTTAATATTTTAGCCAAAATAAATAAACTGCTTTTGCCCAGTTTTTCAAAACAGCAGCTGTCTTTGGGTGCTGCCAAAAAATGGCAATTAGCCATTATTGCATACCGATTTTGGGTTACAAAAAATGCAATTAACCATTGATTTTTTGTAAAAAAATATTTATTTTCAAAAAAGCAGTTGTAAGTTTCAAATAAAATCTTATATTTGCACTCACAAAAAAGGCTTCGTGGCGCAACTGAATAGCGCATCTGATTACGGCTCAGAAGGTTACTGGTTTGAATCCAGTCGAGGTCACAACAATAAACGTAAATATCTGATTATTTGATATTTGCGTTTTTTTTTATTTGCAAAATAAACTTTAATTGTTATAAAAAAATGCCCAAATTTCAGCTAAATCAACTATTTGAAAATCAAAATTTTGCGGTTTCCGAATTGAATTTTATGGAATTTGAAGCCTGTGTTTTTCAAAACTGTACTTTTTCTGATTGTATTTTTGTGGATGTTGCCTTTGTTGATGTGGCATTCAAAAATTGCAATTTTAATACTACTCAAATTAATCATACCGCTTTTCGAACCGTTTTTTTTGAAAACTGCAGTATCCGCGATGTTAATTTTGCAATGTGTAATCGTTTTATTTTTGAAATACACTTTACAAATTGTGTTTTGGATTTTTCCAAATTTTATGCACTCAAAATGAAACGAACATCCTTTGCAAATTGTAGTATGATTGCCGTCGATTTTATGGCTACAGATTTGACAGAAGCTATTTTTGACAACTGCGACCTCTATCGAGCCGAATTTGAAAAAGCAATTGCGATAGGCGCAAATTTCAAAAGCAGCTATAACTATACGATAAACCCAACAAAAACCAAAATTGCTAAAGCCATTTTTGATTTAAAAAATGTAAAAGGCTTGTTGCAGCATCACAACATCATTATAGAGTAAGAGATTTTTGCATCACAAAATCATCCATAATATAACCAAATTCTAATTGAATTTGCTCTTCTTTTATTACTTCAAAACCAATTTTTTTATAAAAATAAATTGCATTGTTGAATTTATTAACATTGAGGTTTAGTATATTACAAGCTTTACTTAAAGATAAAGTTTCAATTTCTTGAATTAATTTTTTGCCAATTCCCAATCCTTGTACTTCAGGCAAAATATAAATTTTATGAATACGAGTGATTGATTTTTTTAAATAAAAATGTTCAAATGAAGCAAAGCCAACCGCTTTTTGATTATGAAAAGCCATCAAAAACAAATGATTTTTTTCAGTATAATTTTCTTCCAAAACGGTATTGTTATAGAATTTTTCGAGCATATAGGATATTTGTTCTTGCGGTACAATATTTGCATAAGTGCTTGGCCAGGTTTGAAACGCAATTTGTCTAATGCGCTCAAAATCGATTGTGGGTTTGATGTGAATCATTTATTTGTTTGAAATTTTGAGTTATAACATTAATTTCAGCCGTTTGATTTCGTCCCGCCATTTTGCAGCTTGCAAAAAGTCTAAATCTTTGGCTGCTTTTTCCATCATTTTTTGATGCTCTCTAATTTTTTTATCAATTTCAGGCTTAGACAAATATTCGGTTTCTGGCTCTGCGGCTAATGTCAAATTCATGTTGCCTAATTCAAAATCTACCAAAGGGTTTTTTGTAAAAGCACTTTCAATTTTTTTGTTCAAAGCCATCGGAATCAAGTTGTTTTCTGCATTAAAATTGATTTGTTTCGTTCTGCGATAATCCGTTTCATCTATGGTTTTTTGCATACTTGCGGTGATTTTGTCGGCATACATGATGGCTTTTCCGTTCAAATTTCTTGCAGCCCTACCAATAGTTTGTGTCAACGAGCGGTGGCTTCGCAAAAAACCTTCTTTGTCGGCATCAAGAATAGCTACCAAAGAAACTTCGGGCAAATCCAATCCCTCACGTAGCAAATTGACACCAATCAAAACATCAAAAATACCTTTTCGCAAATCTTGCATGATTTCTATTCGTTCCAAAGTTTCTACTTCAGAATGAATATACCGACATCTAATGCTTAGTTTGGTGAGATATTTTGCCAATTCTTCGGCCATTCTTTTGGTTAAAGTGGTTACCAAAACGCGCTCATCAATTTCTGCTCTTTGCTGAATTTCTTCGATCAAATCATCAATTTGATTCAAACTTGGGCGAATTTCGATAATAGGATCCAAAAGCCCTGTGGGGCGTATAACTTGCTCTACTACAACACCATCACATTTTTGCAATTCATAGTCTGCTGGCGTAGCAGAGACATAAATGACTTGGTTTTGCATGGTTTCGAATTCATCAAATTTCAGGGGTCTATTGTCCATCGCGGCTGCCAATCGAAAACCATATTCGACCAAATTTTCTTTTCGAGAGCGATCACCGCCATACATAGCATGCACCTGCGATAGTGTTACGTGGCTTTCGTCAACAACCATCAAAAAATCTTTCGGAAAATAATCAAGCAAACAGAAGGGACGCATTCCGGGCAATCTGCCATCAAGATAGCGCGAATAATTTTCGATTCCAGAGCAATAACCCAGCTCACGAATCATTTCTAAATCAAAATTGGTGCGTTCTTCTAATCTTTTTGCTTCAAGCGGTTTTCCAATTTCTTTAAAATAATCTACCTGTTTGACCATATCTTGTTGGATTTCCCAAATCGCATTTTGCAGCACATCAGGCGAAGTCACAAACATATTGGCAGGATATATGGTTAGTTTTTCAAATTTTTCGATGACTTGAAGGTTTTTAACATCAAAACTTTCAATTTCTTCAATTTCGTCACCAAAAAAATGGATTCTAAAAGCATCGTCTGCATACGAAGGAAAAACATCAACGGTATCTCCTTTTATTCTGAAATTTCCGGGTGCAAAATCCATTTCGGTACGTGAATACAGACTTTGTACCAAGGTATGCAAAAATTTGGTGCGAGAAATGATTTGACCTTTCTCGATTGGAATGACATTTTTTTGAAATTCAACAGGGTTTCCAATTCCATAAAGACATGATACAGAAGAAATTACAATAATATCTCGTCGTCCAGATAATAATGACGAAACTGTTGACATTCGCATTTTTTCTAATTCCTCATTAATAGACAAATCTTTTTCGATAAAAACACCACTTACTGGCATAAATGCTTCGGGCTGGTAATAATCATAGTAAGACACAAAATATTCGACTGCATTTTGCGGAAAAAACTGTTTGAACTCTGAATATAATTGGGCGGCAAGCGTTTTATTGTGTGCCAAAACCAAGGTTGGCCTTTGGGTATTTTCGATAACATTGGCAACGGTAAACGTTTTTCCGGAGCCAGTAACACCAAGCAAAGTTTGAAATTTATCGCCGTCAGAAACGCCTTTTGTCAATTTTTCAATTGCTTGAGGTTGGTCGCCTTTTGGCTGATAATCTGACACAACTTGAAAATTCATCTTTAGATTGGCTATTTTTTGAATGCAAATATAACAAGATTATTGGGCAATTTTTTAGTTGTATTTGGTATTAATACCAAAAAACGGATGCAATTTAAAATTTAAAGCTTACTTTGCGATAAAATTTTCAACATGAATTCGAGTTTTTTTTATAGCGTTTTGACCAAAAAATTTCCATTTTCGCCTACCACAAAGCAAAATATTTTTTTTCAGCAAATAGCCGAATTTTGTTGTAATCAAGATCAAAATGAAATTTTTGTCCTCAAAGGTTATGCGGGTACCGGCAAAACTACGGTGATTTCGACCATCGTAAACAACCTTTTTGAAATCGACAAAAAGTATGTTTTGCTTGCTCCCACAGGGCGTGCTGCCAAAGTGATTGCCAATTATTCGCAAAAACCAGCTTTTACAATTCACAAAAAAATCTATTTTCCAAAAAAATCGAGTGGGGGAGGTGTGAGCTTTACAATGCAACAAAACAAACACAAAAACACCCTTTTTATAGTCGATGAAGCCTCGATGATTTCCAACACAAATGCCGAATCAAAAATGTATGAAAACGGCTCTTTGCTCGACGATTTAATATCCTATATTTACGCTGGACACAACTGCAAATTGATACTTTTGGGCGATACAGCCCAGCTGCCACCCATAAATTTAGATATTTCGCCAGCTTTGGACACCGATATTTTGGCAAGACATTATGACAAAGAAATCAAGCATATTGAGTTTGATGAAGTGATGCGACAATCCGAAAAATCTGGTATTTTGAGCAATGCCACCCAACTTCGCGAATTGTTGAAAGATCCATTTGTAACCGATTTCAAATTTGATTTGAGTGGCTGCAAAGATGTCGTGCGGCTGATTGACGGTTTTGATATTCAAGACGCTATCAATCAGGCTTATAGCAATTATAGTATTGAAGATACCGCTTTTATTGTTCGGTCAAACAAAAGAGCAAATCAATATAACGAGCAAATTAGAAATAAGATTTTAGACAAAGAGAGCGAACTTGCTGCGGGTGATTATTTGATGGTTGTCAAAAATAATTATTTTTGGCTCAAAGATGCAGACGAAGCCGGATTTATAGCAAATGGCGATATAATTGAGGTTTTGTCGATCTTTAATATCAAAGAATTGTATGGTTTTAAATTTGCAAACGTAAAAATTAGAATGGTCGATTATCCAAACCAAAAACCCTTTGAAACGGTTCTTTTGATGGACACAATCACAAGCGAATCACCCTCACTCACCTTTGAAGAGTCAAACAAATTATATCAAGAAGTCATGCAAGATTATGTTGGCGAAACCAAATATAATGCGTTCAAGAAAGTCAAAGAAAACGAATATTTTAATGCCCTACAAGTAAAATTTTCTTACGCAATCACCTGCCACAAATCGCAAGGAGGGCAGTGGAATACCGTATTTGTAGAGCAACCCTATTTGGCAGATGGCATCAATCGCGATTATATACGGTGGCTTTATACCGCAATAACCCGCGCCAAAGACAAACTCTATTTAATTGGTTTTAAGGACAATAACTTTGTCGAAAATTAATTTATACAATAACAATTTGATTTTTTATTTTTTTAAAACAACTTTGCAAAACCATTTTAGCCATGCCGATGAAAACAATTGCTGTAATTCCAGCCCGATATGCCTCAACCCGATTTCATGCCAAATTACTTCAAGATTTGTGCGGCAAATCTGTAATTTTGCGAACCTATGAAGCCGCAATTCAAACCAATTTGTTTGATGATGTTTTGGTAGTGACAGACTCCGAGCTGATATTTGCCGAAATATCAAAAAATGGTGGCAAAGTACAGATGAGTCAAAAAAATCACGAATCTGGCAGCGACAGAATTGCAGAAGCCGTTCAAAAATTAGACATAGATATTGTAGTCAATGTGCAAGGCGACGAACCTTTTATAGACAAACAATCATTGGAAAAACTCCTACAAGTTTTTAAAAACGACACCCTATATCAAATTGATTTGGCCTCACTGATGTGCAAGATTCATGACATTCAAGACATTCAAAATCCAAATAATGTAAAAGTAGTAGTAGATCAAAATTTGATGGCACTCTATTTTTCACGATCCATAATTCCGTACCCGCGCGACACGGCGGCAAACCCACAATACTGGCAGCATATTGGCGTATATGCCTTTAGAAAACAGGCACTTATGGATTTTTATGACCTTCCGATGCAATCGCTCGAAGCCAGCGAAAAATTAGAACAATTGCGCTATTTAGAGTACGGAAAGCGCATAAAAATGGTAGAAACCAATCATATTGGCGTTGGAATCGACACCCTTGAAGACCTCGAAAAAGCACGAAAAATGATGGCTTGCTAAAAAAATGTAAAAGATAATTATACCAAAACAGTTTTTATGTTTTTTTGGCGCACACCACCCGAACAGCACACCACCCGTCCCGCTGCACGCTATATCTTTTTTTGGTTTTTTTCAAAAACCAAAAAAAGGATGCCGCTACATCGGGGCGATTATAGACTTATTGGGTTTTCAAGACGTTATTCGTAGGGTGTTGATTGGTTAACCGCAAATGGTTGCCCAAACAAAGTAGTTCGTTTTCATAGCCTTCTTCATAGTTTTGCTACACATTTATTATAAAACGGAACCGATTTGAGATATATACAGGAATTATTAGGACATCCAAGCATCAAAACCACAACTATCTACACACACCCTAGCAGTAAAATAGTAGATACAATACAAAGTCCACTAGACCAGCTAGTAAACAGGCTAAACAAAAAAAATGATTTATAAAAAAATTAATAATTGCTTATATTTAAAAAATAATACTATTTTTGATAAATATTTGAAAGTGCAATCAACATAAAAAAATGTTAAAAACGCAAGAACTTTCGTGTATTTACTAGTTGTGCGTCAGCTTACCAAAACCGAACTAAATAAGAATGAAAAATAAAATCATAGAAATATCAGATGAATTTGTTAATATGATTAATGAATTTAAAAAACAAAATGAAAATTTAAAAATAAAATCTTTTGATATAAATTGTACAGAATTAAATTACAATTCTAAAGATGTTCATATTTGCGATAGTTCTTATTTTAAGAAAGACTTTGACGAATTAAAAACTTTTGAAAAATATCCAACCGTTTATTGGTTTGAATTTGACACTGCTATTCATAATCCTGAGGATTTGTTTAATATTTTTAAAAATCACAAAGAAAACATTAGCAATAGAAACTTACCTGCAATTTATAAAAATTCAAGAAATACAAATATTTTGTATTTAGGAAAAAGCAAAAGTTGTTTATGGGGACGGTTATTATTACATTTAGGTTTTCACGATGATAAACACAGCCAAGGATTGGTCTTAAATGAATGGACAACTGACTTAAACTTAAAACTAACTTTTAACTATTGTGTTTTTAACGAAAATATGTCTGAATTAATAACACTTTACGAATTAAAACTAGCACAACAAACAAAACCACTAATAGGAAAACACAGATAACTATGAAAACAAACATTACACTTCTACTTTTTTTTTGAGATTTTGTAAACTTCTGGTGAATAAATTTCTTTTGAAACTTGAGAAGAATTTTCAGGATTAAAGTTAAATTTCGCAATAGTTTTTTCTTGAGAAAAAGTAATTGAAATCTTTAAAAATAAAAGTAGAAGTGTAATGTTTGTTTTCATAGTTATCTGTGTTTTCCTATTAGTGGTTTTGTTTGTTGTGCTAGTTTTAA
>JANNBA010000194.1:0-1978 GCA_031384845.1 Bacteroidota bacterium | reverse complement strand
GGAAAAGTGATTAATTTGGTGGTTTAAACTTTATCAAAACTATAATTTACGTTGGTGTGAATGCTAGCCAAGAACCAAGTTACTTTCTAAACATTTTCATCAATACACCAAATGCGCCTCTAATAAAACTTGCACTTGTTATTACCTTTAGCACTGATTTTCCAATAACGGCTGCAGTACTTGGCTCATTGTCTTTGGTCTCGGTTTGGTTTTCAATTTCGGAGGTTGCTTGCTCATGCGCAGCTTCAATTTTTTTGGACAACATTTCATAAGCACTTTCTCGGTCTATGATGGGCTCATATTTTTTGACTAATCTTGAATTTTTGTTGATTACTTCAATTTCGTTATCGGTCAAAATGTCCATTCTACTCATTGGTGCTCGAAGCATCGTTGCAGCAAGTGGGGTTGGAATTCCCTTTTCGTTTAGTACCGTAATCAATGCTTCGCCGATGCCAAGCGATGTAATAATCTGATCTGTTTTGTAAAAATCTGATAGCGGATAATTGTCAGCCGTTTGTTTGATCGCCTGCCGGTCATTTGCCGTAAATGCGCGCAAAGCGTGTTGAATTTTGAGCCCCAATTGAGCCAAAACACTACTCGGAATATCCATTGGATTTTGAGTAATAAAAAAAACACCAATCCCTTTTGAACGAATTAATTTGATGGTTGTTTCTATTTGACGCATCAAACTTTTGCTTGCTTCATTAAATAATAGGTGCGCTTCGTCTATAAAAATAACCAATTCAGGTTGCTCTACATCGCCTTTTTCTGGCATGATATGGTATATTTCTGCCAACAAACTGAGCATAAAAGTAGAAAACAATTTGGGTTTGTCTTGTATATCTGTAAGTCGAATGATGTTTATATACGCCTTTCCATTAGCATCAAAACGCATTAAATCATTGATGTCAAAAGAAGTTTCACCAAAAAACAGTTCGGCTCCTTGCTGTTCTAATTCGATAATTTTTCGCAAAATCGTGCCAGTTGTGGTGGTTGCAATTTTACCATAACTGGATTCTATCTCCTCTTTGCCTTCCTCGGTGATATAATTGATAACCTTTTTAAAATCTTTCAGATCCAAAAGCGGCATTTTATTATCGTCACAATATTTAAAAATAACGGCAATAACTCCTTCTTGAGTATCATTTAGGTCTAAAATTCGAGAAAATAATACAGGGCCAAACTCTGAAATTGTGGCGCGTAGGCGAACCCCACTTTGTGCAGAAAGACTCATCAGCTCCACAGGAAAACCCGCTGTCGTATAGGGAATGTTGAGTTTGTTGTGACGTTCTACAATAAATGGTTTGGCTTCGCCAGGCATAGCAACACCACTAAAATCACCTTTTATATCCATCATCAAAACCGGAATTCCTGCAATCGAAAGCTGCTCTGATATCACTTGTATGGTCTTAGTTTTGCCCGTACCAGTGGCGCCAGCAATCAATCCGTGTCGGTTTAAGGTTTTTAGCGGGAGAAATACTTGGGCTTCGGCAATGGCTTCTTGATCAAGCATTGCAGCACCAATTTGTATAGTTGCACCTTTAAATGTGTAACCGGCAATAATTTGCGATATAAAATTTTCTTTCTTCGTCATCGATATAATAAGTTTAAAATTGCTTCGTTCTATAAAAACGCAAGGTATTATTATTTTAAAAAGTTAAAAAGCATTTTTGTTGATAAAAAACACGAAACGGCTTAAATTTACATTATACACAACAAAAATCTTAAAAATTCATTAATATTATTATTGAAACCAAATAAATAAAGCATAAAATACGAATATAGCAACAAAAATAGTTGAAAACCTATATTTTTTTCAAAGACTGTAACTTATTAATGTAATTAAAACAAAAAAAGTTTTTTTATTTGAACTAAAAAATTAAATTTGTCGCTATATTCGTATTTTATGCTTTATTTATTTGGTTTCAATAATAATATTAATGAATTTTTAAGATTTTTGTTGTGTATAATGTAAATT
>JANNBA010000161.1:0-18889 GCA_031384845.1 Bacteroidota bacterium | reverse complement strand
CAAAACGGCCGCATCAATACTGATATAATCGTTGGGTTTGTTCAAACATACATAATCATTGCCACTGCTTTGAACTTCGATATTAGGCAATTTGGTTACTTTTAGTGGCATAATACTAATGCCGGAACAGTTGTTATTATCTTCAATTCTTACAAAAATTTGTTCAGAATAAGGCGTCAAATTTGTATAATTATTTGGTGTGGCAATCGCATTTTGCTCCAAAAGTGCATCGTTAATATTGGTATAAAAAGCAACTGATTGAGTGGCAGAAAGTACAATCTGTGCCGAGGTCAGATCAAAAGGTACAAGTCCGCTTTCTTGAATATTATCACAATTTTCCAAAACAGACAATTGCTGAGACGGAATCACATTTACATTCAAAATCAAATTGCTCAAACTACTGCATCCTGTTGTAGTATTTGTAACTTTGGCAATCACATTTTGCCCAATCGAAGTGTTGGTATAATTGGATGCTAAAGGCGTATTTGATAGGAGGGAAGGGTTATTTTCAAAATATTTGACGGTCAAATTTGGGTCATTGCTTGTAAAAAATTCGTTGGCTTCAGCCAAATTAAAAACCACAAAACCATCTGGATTTAGCCCAAAATCACATTGGGTGAGCGATGCCGAGCTTGGGATATTTGGATTTGAAAGGATATTAATTTGTGCCGAATTTGAATACTTGCCACACGAATTTCCATTTTTATTAAGAAAAACACGGAAATAATCGCTACTCATCGTAGGCGATACATTATTGACTTGAAGATTTGACGTTGTAACTCCTGTATAATTTGATGAATTTATTAAGTCAATAAAAGTGATATTGTCTGTACTTTTTTGCCATTGATAGCTGTCCACAGCAGTTGAACTAATCTCAAAATTACCACTACTATTTTCGCAAATAGGAATATTTATTAAAGGTGTATTAATTAAAATTAGCGCAGATGTCAAATAATTGCTAATTGGAGTCGAATAGCCATTAATTGAATTTGAAACTACACCAAAAGCGTTGATTATTGATAGACCGACGCCCAATTTTCCATCTTTGTCTGGGTCAGAAAATCCAGCATCAGAAACGTCAAAACAGTTATCTCCATCGCTATCAAGATCTACAAAATTTGCAAGATTATCTGAATCAGAATTGATTAAAATATAGTTCAAAACGCCACTGTTTGCAGTGGTTTGAACACTGTCTGCTAGGCCATTTGTTCCAAAATTGATACCATCAATAATACCGTTTTGATTGGTGTCAGGTGCCAAACTTCCAGATTCTAAAAGGTCAAAAACCCCGTCATTATCAGAGTCCAAATCCAAATAATCGGCTACGCCATCCATATCTGAGTCTGAGGGTACTCCAAAATTATCATAAGCATCATCCAAACCATTGAAATTAGTATCTACATTTGAAACAGGGACAAAATTTTGACTCGAAAATTCATAGTTATCCAAAATACCATCGTTGTCACTATCTAAATCAAATTGATCTGGAATGCTATCTGAATCTGAATCTTTTGGAATACAACTAGCTACCAAAAGGAATTTTGCACGGCTGCTTCCAGAATCTGAAATGTTTTTGTGAGTAAAAATAATACTATTCACCATATTTGTTCTGAAACTAAAACTGCTGACAATACCTGTAATAGGTGTGCCACTTTTATATCTAAACCTAATTTGAAAAGAAGAATAACTGCTAATTCCAGGTTCAAAAATACCGTCATAGTTGGTATCGATATCCAATTGACCATCAGGATTGAGTACGGTTATTGTTTTATCAGTAGCAACCTGTAGCGTAAATTCGCCATCAACATTTGCGAGTGTAATTACCTCTGCCAAATCCACATAACTAATGCGTAAACTGATTGGTTTTACAAAATTGATAGTTTGTTGGATAAAATTGTCTTTGCCAACTACTGCCGAATTAAAACTACCATCTGAATTGTTAGTAATTGAGGCAATTTGCGGCAAAACCGTTGGCAAAATTGTTGATGAAAATGAGTTTGTATATTTTCCGTTTTGAATATCAATAAGCTGTGAACTTGAAGATGATAAGTCAATTGGAAAATCTCCAAATGACTCTAAACAATTTGAAATCCCATCGTTATCAAAATCTAAATCAATATTATCGTTTGCCAAATCATTATCAAAATTTGAAGGGCAAGCGCTAACAGGAATTTCATCTGAACTTCGAGTTGTACCACATTCTGTAATTGTAGCCTCAACACGATAAAAACCGGGTGCTGTTGGCGTATAAAAATTTTGTGTTTCGCCCACGATTTCAATATTGCTGTTGAACCACTTGTATTTATCAAATCCAGAAAGCAAGTTGACAGATAACTTTACGTTTGGAAAACATCCAGCCAAAGTAGTATTTAATTTGTCAAAAGATAATTCTGGATCAAATGTAAAACCGGAATAATAACCTCCATAGGTAGCATAACCACTTGAACCAAAGTAAGATAGATAAACCTGTTTACTAGAAAATACAGAAACATTCCCTGTCAAACCGTTCAGTTTGTAGGTTACATAATCTGGATTTCCATCTACTGAAAATGGACCTTGAACATTAATATTTAAGGGCAAACTATTGATAGAATATGCAATTGTATCTATCAAAAAATCAACTGTTGCCCCCGTTTTTGTTACCAAACAAACCGATCCTGTAAAAGTATCATCGTCTCCAATTTTGTTTATAAACGGAATATTATTAATGATTTTTGGGGTTTCGCAACTCAGTGGAGGCACAAAACACATATTTTGATTGGCTTGATCTGTTGTGCCACCAATGCCTTGAAATGCAAATGCTTTTTTGGAAGTTTTGATATATAAATTGCCATTTACCGAAAAATTTACGCCAGTTAATGCCAAATATTGACCCGTATCTAAAGTGGTATAAGCCGTTGAACTACCGTTTAAAAAAACCTCTGTACCCATTTCATTGGCTACAATTAGTGGTCTTTCGGTCTCATCGACGCCATTTCCACGCACAAAAATATAGTCTGTCCCAGTTCTATCTGCCGTAACAATTTGGTCAAAACCCAAATCTAGTCGGCTTACTGTCCCATTTGAACCAGCAAACGAACCACAATTTACTACGATTGGTTTGGTTGCGGTAATGCCAGCACCAATCAAAGCATCAGCATTCAAAGGATTGATACCACTTACGGAAATGATATAACTTTCACCTTTATTTAATGTAATTGGTGTGGGATTATTGCCAACTGCTGTATTATTGGTCAATGTTGCACCGGCTTTTATATCGCTAAAACTAACAACTGTATTGTTTTCTGTTGCTAAAATGGCACCAAAAGTATAATGATTTTCATCAACTAATGGTAAAGAAGCGTTTGTAAAAGCACCTATTCTAAACTGCGTTCCAAGCCCTGCCAAACCTTTTGATACCAAACCACCCGCTTGATATCTATTGGGATGCGCTGTGAGCCTAACCGTAACATATACCAAATCTTCGGCCTCGACAACAAAGCCTTTATTATTTTTAATAGTACCAGCATCTGTTTCGTTTATAATAAGTTGCGTATCATTACCTGAACCTATACTGTATCTATATGGTTGGTCTCTCGAAACAACTCCTTGAATTGGAGTACCGCCAATTGGTGTCAAAATAAAATTTACTAATGTCAAACTTGGGCTCGAAACATACAAAAATTGTGCTTGAGCAAATTGAATTTTTGAACTTGATAAAGGCGGAATATAATGGGTTTTGCTAAACTGTGAAAAACAATTTAGGAAAAGTAATAAGGACAAACAAAGTATAAATTTTTTCATCTTAACATTTATAAAAAACAAATATACGCATTTATCTGATAAGTGAAAAATGACCTTGCACTTTTCGAGTTTCCGAGAGTTCTATCAAAAACCAATAGTCATCCGATGGAAGCGTTGCATTGTTAAATTTTCCGTTCCAACCATCTCCGTTTGCTAAAGTATTGTATAACATTTTTCCAAAACGGTCAAAAACACTCACTTTTGCTGTGGGCAATAATTCTAAAAAAGGAATACGCCATACATCGTTCACCCCATCATTATTTGGACTAAAAAATCTTGGGTAATCCAACACCAAAATATTTTCAGATGTTGGATCACATCCATTTTTATCCTTTACAATAATCTTGTAAATCCCTTCCTTTACACCGTTAAATAGTGGCGAATTTTGAAAATGAAGCCCATCAATAGAAAATTCATAATCTCCAAAACCAGTATAATTGATCAAAACGGTATTTGACAAACCTTGAAAACCCTGAATATCAACATTTTTTATTATGGCTTGACTTGATTTTTCAATCACAAACTTTTTGGTGGCTTTACAGCCATTCTGGTCGGTTATACTTACGCTAAAATTACCTGCTGTACCTACGTTTATAAAATTGGTTACGCTATGGCTATTATCATCCCAAAGATAACTCGAAAACCCTTGGGCAACTTCTAATTTTTGAGTTGAATTTTCGCACAAATATAAAATTTCATCACCAAAATTTGATGGTGAAAAGGTATTGACTATTAATAATATCGGAACAATGCCAAAACAATCTGATCCATTCAAAATTTTTGCCCAAATTGTTTGTTGATACGGAATCGAATTATTAAATATGCTGCTCAAAGTATTGGTTTCCATCAATGCAGCCGTCGAACTTGCATAATATTTGACAATCAAGCCTGTAGGCAAATTTTGTAATATTTGAGCTGTAATCATTGAATTTGCATTCAAATCGAATTTAAAAAAACCATCTTGAATGGCATCTTCATCACAAATTATGATTGGATTTTGTGTTGCTATATTTTGATTTGAAATTGACAAATTTATAGCTACAAAATTTTCACAATTATACTCGTTTTTTATTTTTGCAAAAATAGTTCTAGGAGCAATTGTGTTAAAATTATTGGGACTTGAAATGGCATTTATGTCGGTTTTATTTTCAAAAAAACGAATACTTATGACATTAGAATCTTGTGCCAAAATTTGATTTTCAATCTTTCTTAAATCAAAAAAAGTCATACTATCATTGTCATCATCACAAGAAACTAGCGAAATGGGAGTGGTTATAAAAGCAGGTGTAAATTCGATTTTAACTTCACTTTTTGCAACACAGCTTGAACCTCCCAAGGCTATTTCTGATTTATAAAATCCAGCATCAAAAACATCCAAGTTTGCAGTTGAAACACCATTAATCAAAATCCCATTTTTGAACCATTTATAGGTATTAATGCCGGGTTGAGTAGCATCTAAAGTATATATTTCATCGTTGCAAACTGGGTTTTTAGAAACAATTAATTTATCGTTACCAAGATTGGCCCCAGCCTTAAAGCTGCCACCTCCCAAAAAAATAGCGGAGTCATATTCTGGATTTTGTTCGTCTGCAATCACCAATTTGATATGATACATAATGCCGGGCTCGACAACACCTTTTGCGGTCATCACTACGGTTTGTCCATTGAAATTGGTTGGGGAATTGACAGCATTGAAACTCCCAAAAAAACTAGCATTTTCTGCACTACAAGCCCCAGGAATATCTGGATGCACATTTGTAACTTTTACGGGTATCGAGGTGTTTGGTACCAATGCCAAGTTTCGATAAACTTCATTTGTATTTGCTTTTTTGAGCAAAAATGCAAACCCATCAGAATATCTGCAGGTTGCTGTGCCATGATATTCTTCTGATGCAAAAATATAATCAAAGCTAATTTGATTAACCAATGGCACAAAATCGAATTCCAAAATGGTAGCATTTGATGTATTTGAAATGCCCAAAGCTTGTTCCAAATCGAGATCACCAGCCCAATTTGGAGCATCTTCACTCAAAACAGAATTATTTGGACCAGGTGCAGATTTGGCCCGACATGTGCTCAACACGACACCGTTTGCAAAAGGAAATCCCGCCGCGATTCCGTCAAAAAAACCAAAACTTTGGTCACTATTTCCAAAATTTCCGCCGTTTACCATAAAATTAGAAACACTGGCACAACTACTGTTGATTAAGGTATTTTGAATCAATTGTTGAGCGGATTGTGTATCGTCTATAACTATATATTGTGCTTGACTTTTATAAAAAAAGAAGCCGTTTAGCAGGATTAGCGATATTATTTTGATACTTTTCATCTTTGGCAAATATAATACAAATCTCATTTTTTTATCAAAAAAGGAGTTCAAAATTAATCTCGTTTTCAAAATTGATTTTGTATGTTTGTCTTTTGCTTAAAGAAAGACCTAAAATGAGAAAACAATTTTTTATACTGCTGATTTTATTGCTATTTATTACAATTTTGCTAAATATTTTTTTCAACAAAGCCTATTTTTTCACAATAATGTTTGGGTTCATTTTGCTAATAGGAAGCTACAATGCCAAGCAGGAAAAGCACGCCATTCTGAGAAATTTTCCGGTTTTGGGTTATTTTCGGTATATGTTTGAAACAATATCACCAGAAATTCAACAATACTTTATTGAGCGCAATACAGATGGCAAACCATTTTCTAGAAACCAACGTTCCTTGGTATATCAGCGTTCTAAAAACATTGATGCAACAACACCATTTGGTACGCAATTAGAATTAAACCAAACTGATTATGAGGGCATTAAGCATTCTATTTTTCCAACTAAAGTGAGCGAAGTTTTGCCGCGTGTTGTTGTTGGAGGGCCAGATTGTTTGCAACCTTATAATGCTTCAAGATTAAATATTTCGGCAATGAGTTTTGGATCATTGTCAGAAAATGCGATTGTATCTTTGAATAAAGGAGCCAAAAAGGGTAATTTTTATCACAATACAGGCGAGGGCGGGCTGACAGAGTTTCACCTTCAAGGAGGCGATGTAACGTGGCAAATTGGGACAGGATATTTTGGTTGTAGATGCGATGAAGGATTTTTTGACCCTGAAAAATTTCGTGAAAAAGCAAATCTTGAAGCAGTAAAAATGATCGAAATCAAACTTTCGCAAGGTGCAAAACCCGGTCATGGAGGTGTTTTGCCAGCCCAAAAAAACACCGAACAAATTGCAAAAATTAGAGGTGTAAAGCCATTCACCACTATTTTATCTCCACCAAGCCATAGTGCTTTTTCTGACACAAAAGGTTTGATTTTGTTTATTGCAAAATTGCGAAAATTAGCCAATGGAAAACCAATTGGTTTCAAACTTTGTATCGGTGATACTACCGAATTTGAATCACTTTGTCGGGAAATGATCCTTCAAAATTGTTTTCCAGATTTTATCACCGTTGACGGTGCCGAAGGCGGCACAGGTGCAGCTCCTCTCGAATTTGCGGATGGTGTAGGGATGCCATTTGAGCCCGCTCTGATTTTTGTAAACCAAACCTTAATTAAATTTCAAATCAGAAATAAAATTCGCATCATTTGTAGTGGCAAAATTATTTCGGGTTATTCTATAATAAGAGCCATAGCGATGGGCGCAGATGTGTGCAACTCGGCACGTGGTTTTATGTTTTCGTTGGGTTGTATTCAAGCCTTAAAGTGCAATAATAATGAATGTCCGACTGGTGTTGCTACTCAAAATAAAATGTTGATGAAAGGATTGGTTGTTTCAGACAAAGCCGAACGGGTTTTTTATTTTCATAAAAACACCCTTCATGCTGCCAACGAACTTTTGGCGGCTGCCGGAAAAAACAGCTTTGACGATGTTGACATTTCGATTTTTATGCGTGGTGACGAGTTTCAAAATCTTTCTAATTTGTATTTTACTGATAACCTAACGAATGTAACAAAGGATTGATTTTGAAGTTTTTATAATATTAATTTATAAAAAACAGTGTCAACCTGAACCAACGGAAATAATAATGGAAGTTCGGTTTTGTTGATCCTCAAAAAGCCGTTTTTTTCATAAAAACGATGGGCAGCAAACATTTTTGCGGTAGTGCCCAAATAAATTTTAAGTATTTGGTTATGTTTTGCGTGTGCTAATAAGATATTCATTAGCAATTGTCCAACACGATATTTTGGTCCTCTAAAATCTCGATTTACAAACATTTTTCTGATCACAGCATTTTGATAATCGATATCGAGTAGTGCTATTGTTCCAATCACTTTTTTATTTTCGAGAGCTAGCCAGAAATTGCCTTTATTGGTTTGATAATAAGTTTCAATTTGATTCAAATCTGGTTGGTCTATTATAGAAATAGGCACATTGAATTCATTTTGTTGAATGTTGAGAATGTGATCAATTACTTGATTTTCAAAAATTGAATCAAAGACCACAATTTCCATATTTTCTATTTATAAAACCACCATATTATCAATCAAAGTTTCGATGAATTTTGAAATAGGTCCTTTGATCATCATGGCCATCATCGCATTAAATTCGCCTTCAAAAAAAAGCTGTACTTGCGTTTCCTCCTCCGCTATAGACTCGATTGTAGCAATCAATACAAATGGAAGTTTGTCGCTTGCAGCTCCTAAAATTATTTTACAATTTGGATTTTTTTCTTTAATTTTCAATTTTATTTCTGGCATGCCTTTTAATCCAAAAATAAAAGAATCCTCAGAAGTTACTTCAAATTTTGAAGTGTTTTCAGGCATTAATTTTTCAAAATTTTGAACAACACAAAGGGATTCAAAAACGTATTTTGCAGATTTTTTGAGGATTATTTTTTGACTTTCTAAATTCATTTTTATAAAAATTATTTTCAACAAATATAATATTATTTCTGATTTTTTTAATAAAATAACCAAAAATGATGATTGTGATTTCTAGATTTGGATCATAAAAACCATTGAAAAGGAATGCTAGTCTAACTTGGTTTCCCACTCAATATTTCTAGAAAAGTACATTACGAGCGCAAGAATTGCAAATAAACCAATGCTTCCTACCAAAAGGGCATAGCTTTCTAATTGTATGATGATAAACAGAAAAGTATATAAAACACTCAAACTAAGTCCGATGAATAAAGGGAATTTTTTATTTTTTAAAATAGAAACCGAATAAAGTGTAATCAATAATACAACCATAAATCCAGAAATTAGATAAGCTGTCAAAAAGCTACTGTGCTCTGTGATAGAAATTAATAGTGTGTAAAACATTATTAATGAGATGCCAATCATAAAATACTGAAAAATGTGAATTCTAATTTTGCTCATAGATTGAATGATGAAAAATATTAAAAAAGTTAGTCCAATTACTAAAAAGCCATACTTCGTAGCCCGTTCGTTTTGTTGATATTGATTTACAGGAATGAGAAAATCTACCCCAAAAGCATAGTCAGCCAAATTTGGTAATGTTTCAAAAAAATGCTGTGAAAATGGTCTGTTAATACTCAAAATTTTCCAGTTTGCATCAAATCCTTCAGCGGTTTTTTTTATCGTTTTGCTATCTGGCAAGAAATTACCGCTAAAGCTAGGAGAATCCCAATTTGACTCTAAATTTAAAGTAGTTGTTTTGCCAATTGGTACAAGTAGAATTTTGTTACTACCATTGTAGTTTATTTTAAAATTGAAATCACAAAATTGATTTTTAAAAACTGATTTCAAATCGACATACCCAGTTTCTAATGATTGGACGCTATCTTTTTGATTATATGAAAAAATGGGTTCGAATAAATATTGATTTTTGCCAATATTAATTTTCACAACCTCCTTGATACTTTGCAAATTAGTGGTTCTAATTTCAACGGTAGCTTTGTCCCATTGTATGTTTTCATCCAGAATATTTCTAGAACTTAAATTAGGCATTTCAAAATTGCCTTCAAATTGCATAGTTGCATTAAAAACCACTGATTCATAAATACTTCTATGCAATAATTTTGTTTTTGCCTTAATCTTCCCATTCAATTCATTTGGAAAAAAGTAGGCAAAATTGGTTGTCCATTTTTTTTCTTTAAAAGTTTCTTTGGTTTTTTCATTATAGGTAACATTTTCCTGAACGGTATTGTATGGTACTTTTATTATTGGCCCGTAAACAAATACATCTTTGCCCCATTTATCATTGGTTTCAGTGATTACTTGCTCTTGTCTTTGTGATCGTTCAAAGATTAAATCTTTTACAAACTCTAGTGGAATAAGTAACATTAATGTTAAAAAACAAACCAATATCATTTTGGCGGTTGTAGTTTGAAATATTGAAATTAGTTGATGCATTTTTGGATTTTCTATTTTTTGTATGACGGTTTTATGAACTTAAAGGGTGAATTTTTCTTGACAAAATAGAGTGCTACTTTTAAAGCAATATTTTGTGAAAAAATTTGATATTATTATACCTACTTTTCAAAAATTATTTTTTAGATAATTTGAATATATATACCATAACACCAAAAAATATAAAATATTATATAGACCAATAAATTAATTGAAAACTTGATGAATTTGGAAACAAAAACAGCAAAATAAATCCCTAAAATCTCCACATTCCGCCAAAGGCAACAATACGCTCCAAAAACATAAAACTTTGTGATGCCTTATCTGTACTGTTGTAAGTAGTGCGAATGTCACTCATATTAATGTAGCCTCCTTTGAGTTCTGTTTGCACAAAATAATGTTTGAACACCAAAAATTGTAGTCCAGCTTTTGCGGCTAAACCGAAACCAGAAATATGAAATTCATCATGCCGATCTTGTCCCATCAACATTGTGTTTGTTTTTGGAAATAATAAACCTACACCAACGCCTTCTGTCAAATTGATTTGAAATTTATCAGTGTTTGAGAGTCTAAATATACCCGAAATGTCATCTACTCTTGCTATCTCTGTGTTTATATAATTGAGTCCATCGGTATGTTCAAAAGTCAAAAAATCTTCGGTTAATGCGGTGGCTTGATTGTTGTAAAATCCATCAAAACCTAAGTTTGATGCTATTGTACCAGACATATTTACGGTTTGAAATTGGCGCATCACATATTTCATGTGATCTACACCAATCGAAATATTATAATGTTGGCTAAAAAAATAGCCAAATCTAAAATTGGTTTGCGGGATCGTCATTCTTGTAGGATTGATATAATCGATGTGCCAACCTTTAGGTCTATCGTCTGCAACTACATCTTTAATCGTAAAATCATAATTTGTGCCCCAAAATCGAATGTCTGACTTGGTAAAATTTTCACGATTTCCGCCCCAAAAAACGAAGAATTTCCCTTTGTTGTTGGCGGTATATTTCTGAATTGAAGGTGCTATCTCTTGTGACGAAATAACATTTGTAATCAAAAAAAAGAAAAAGGAGATTAACTTCATAATTGTTTTTAGATTATTAAAAACGATTTATAGTTGCACGTATTGCGACCAACTTGGTCATCAAATCTTCGAAATAATCCAAGTGCAGCATATTGGCACCATCACTTTTGGCATTTGCAGGGTCAAAATGGGTTTCTATAAAAATACCATCAACACCAACTGCAATTCCTGCTTTGGCAATAGTCTCGATCATATCTGGTCTGCCTCCTGTAACACCAACGATTTGGTTAGGCTGTTGCAACGAGTGAGTAACATCAAGCACCGTGGTTGCATATTGTTGCATGGTTGGAATCCCCCTAAAATCGACTATCATATCTTGATAGCCAAACATACTGCCACGATCTGTAACCATAATGTTTTGATTATCACAATCTAACACTTTTTGAACAGCGTGTTTCATACTTTCGGGGCTCATAAATTGCCCTTTTTTGAGATTTATTACTTTTCCCGTATTGGCAGCTGCCACCAACAAATCTGTTTGTCTTACCAAAAATGCAGGGATTTGAAGCACATCAACATATTGGGCAGCCATTGCGGCATCTTCGTTGGTATGAATATCTGTAACGGTTGGAATATCAAATGTTTTGCCAACTTTTTGCAAAATTTCTAACGCTTTGATATCACCAATACCCGAAAAACTATCTATTCTAGATCGGTTTGCCTTTTTGAAAGACCCTTTAAAAACAAATGGTATTTGTAATTTGTTTGAAATTAAAACTAATTTTTCAGCAATTTGCATAGCCATATCCTCTCCTTCAATTGCGCAAGGACCTGCTAGCAGAAAAAAATTATTGCTTTGTAAATGTTTTATTTTGGGTATGTTTTCTAAATTCATAACTTATTTTTAAGCTGCAAATATAAGCAGTTTTTTAGTTAAAAATCTATGTAAACCATTACATACAATTGATTTTAAGATTTTTTTCAAAAATTATTTATTTTTCTTGGCTTTGTTCATCATTTCTAACATATCCCACATTTCTTCTGGTATTGCTTCTAAAAGGTTGAATTGTCCTGCACCTTTCAGCCACTCGCCACCATCAATCACAACTACTTCGCCATTGATATATGCAGAAAAATCCGACACCAAATAGGCAGCCAAATTGGCTAATTCTTGATGGTCGCCCACACGTTTTAGCGGCACTTTTTTTGCCATATCAAATTTTTCTGCTAAATCTCCTGGCAAGAGTCTGTCCCATGCGCCTTTTGTAGGAAATGGGCCAGGTGCAATTGCGTTAGTTCTAATTCCATATTTTGCCCATTCTACAGCCAAACTTCTCGTCATGGCTAATACACCGGCTTTTGCGGTAGCGCTAGGCACAACATACGCCGAGCCAGTCCACGCATAGGTTGTAACAATATTTAGAATATTAGTATTGGTTTGTTTGGTTTCTATCCAATGTTTGCCAAAGGCGAGAGTACAATTTTTGGTGCCTTTCAAAACAATATCTATAACGGTATCAAACGCATTTGCTGATAATCGTTCTGTTGGTGATATAAAATTTCCTGCGGCATTATTGAGCAAAACATCAACTTTTCCAAATTTTGAAACAACAATTTGCAACATATTTTCAACTTGGTCATAGTGTCGAACATCGCATTGAATAGGCAAACATGTTCCGCCGGTTTCAATTTCCAGTGCAGCTGCTGTGGTTTTTAGTTTATCCAAATCGCGTGAAGTTATAGCAACTTTTGCACCCAATTCCAAAAAATATTGGGTCATCGCTTTGCCTAATCCACTGCCGCCTCCGGTTACTACAATTACTTTGCCATCAAGGGCGTTGTCACGAAGCATTTTTGCTGAAAAATTCATAGTTTTTAATTTTTGTGTAAATATACTTAAAAATGGTATGCGTGCATAATAAACGCCACTTATTTTTTTAGATAAATAAAGTTTTTTGACGTTGCATTATTTCAATAAAAACAATGCAGCTAAAAGTGGTATAAAGAAATGCGTTAACATAAACTTTTTAAGAAATTACCACAAACTTTTTCTAAAATAAATAACCAAAATCAATAGATAAACCGCATACGTTAGGCAATGCGCCATTACTACGCCTTGAATTCCAAAAATAGAGGAGAGCCACATTGTGCCATAAAACATCGTAGCCATCGACAAAATTTCTGTGATGACAAATACAAAAGTATGTTTTTTTGCTATCAAATTATAACCCAAAATTAGAGCGCAGGCTCGCAAAACATCACCAAGAAGTTGGAACAAAAACAAGTCGGAAACGGGTAAAAAGTCTTTTGAAAAAAGCAAATGAATGACCATTTTCCTTATCAAAAATAAAATAAATAATCCAAATCCAAATATCGGAATTATATTTTTGAAATAATCCCAGAATACATCTTTGGTTTCCAAATTTGTTTGGGCTACTGCCAATTTTGGTAAAAAATAAACTGTCAAAATTGTTCCAATAAATAGCAAATAATAATTTGAAATCAGCTCCATAGTTACCCAAAACCCAGCTTGTTCAAGTCCAAAATCACAAATAATTTGGTTTCTAATAATCAAATAAACCATTGGGCTAATCACCGCAGATACCAATGCCATCAAGGTATAAGCCCCTAAATTTTGAATAATTTTCCAATCAAAAGAAGCAAAATTGATGGTTTTAAAACAGTTTATTTCTTGTTGCAAAAAAAACAAACCCACAAAAAAGAGCAAACTTGGCGTAATGATTATAGCCAATAAAGCACCAAAAGTATGACAATAATACATTAAAACTACCGAAACAAAAAGTCCCAATACATTACCTATTATATTGGTGTAAATTACTTTTTTGAATTTCCCCAATCCATTTATAATAGACAAAAAAACTATTGAGCAAGCATACCACGGCAATGCCAAAGCAAAAGCCTTGAAAATTCTGGCATATTGAAATGAATTTCCAAAAACTGCTTGATTGAAAAAATCTGCAAACCAATAAATCAAAAAACTACACATCAACGAGGTTGCCAAAATTGTAATTAAAATAGTAGCTATATTTTGATACAATTTTTTTTGGTGTTGCTGGTTTTCAGCGACCACTTTTATAATTCCGTTTTGAAAACCAAGGGTGGCAATTGTTTCAATAGAAGCCACAAAATTTCTAAAATTTCCTACCAATGCCATACCGGTTGGACCTACAAAATAGGCAATAAATTTTGAAGTAATCAATCCAATTCCAATTTTTATCACCACGCTCAAGCTATTAAGTGAGGTGATTTTGAATAAGGTGTTTTGTGATATGTTTTGAAATAATTTCAAGCTAATACTGGTTTATAATTTGAATGATTTTGTCAACGTTTTCGGTGGATAACAAATGATGCATTGGCAAACTCAATACTTCTTCATGTATAGAATCTGTAATAGGAAAATAGCCAAAATCCCAATTTTTCAATGCCTGTTGGTGCTGTGGCGCAATCGGATAATGTATTACGGTTTGAATGCCATTTTTGCTCAAATAGGCTTGTAGATCGTTTCGGTTTGGAGTTCTTATTACAAACAAATGAAAAACATGATTACTGGAATAATCCCAATATGGCAATGCTATTTTTGGATTTTTGATAGCTGTCAAATAGCGTTTAGCAATTTGCTGTCTTACTTTATTTTCGGTATCTAAAAAAGGTAACTTTACATTCAAAAAAGCAGCTTGAAGCTCATCTAGACGTGAATTTGTTCCAAATATTTGATTCAAATATTTGGTTTCGGATCCATAATTGCGCAACATCTTGAGGGTACTTGCAAGCAAATCATCGTTTGTAGTGATTGCACCACCATCTCCAAGTGCCCCTAAATTTTTGGATGGATAAAAACTATGTGCCGAAGCATTTGATTGATAATCAATGTTTTGGATTTTTGAATTGGTATGAAATCTAGCACCGTGTGATTGCGCTGCATCTTCTACAACTATTAAACTGTGTTTTTTTGCAATTGTTAATATACTTTTCATATCCGCAAGTTGCCCATACAAGTGCACTACTAATATAGCTTTGGATTTTGGTGTTAATTTAGCTTCGATTAGGCAAGGATCAAGATTAAAACTATTGCTCGCTGGCTCTACTAAAACGGGTATCAAATCTGCTGCAATAATCGCCAATATACTTGCGATATAAGTATTTGCAGGTACAATCACTTGATCCCCTTTTTGAAGTTTTCCGAGCTCTATGTAGGCTTTGAAAATTAAAACCAAAGCGTCTAATCCATTTCCAACGCCAATACAATGGTTTGAATCACAATATGTTGCGTAATTTTTTTCGAATAATGCTACTTCATCTCCCAAAACGAACCAGCCTTTTTGTAAAATTAAGTCTAATTTATGTTGAAAAGCTATTTGATGAATTTCATTTATTTTTTGTAAATCTAGAAACGGAATCATAACTAATTTTGTATAGAAAGTTCATAAAAATCATGCACCCAAATCTTGGCTCCAAAACTTTCTTTCCAATAAGAAAGCCCTTCGTTGAGTATTTTTCCGTTATTTTCGTTTGAAATGCCAAAATCAAAATAACGCTTGTTTGCAAAAACATTTTGAATTAAATGGGCAAACAAAAAATCCAAACTTCCAAGCTCGTCTTTGAGTTCATTTCCTGCAATATATTGCGAATGTGCCGTGGTTTTGGTTTCAAAAATAGTGGTTCCAGCAACCAATTTTTGTTCAAAATAAACATTAAATTGGCGAATATTATTTGGAAAAATTTGTTTCAAATGTTGTATTTCTGCCAAGGTGTGAACTGGTTTTGTATTATATTTTGAAGTCAAATTTGGTATCAAAATAGTATTCCAAAACGCAGTAAAATCATTTTCTTCTTTTATAACAAGATGATTATCAAAACCTTTTTTGATACCACGGTTTCTTATTTTTGAAAAAACCTCTTTTTTTGACATTTCAATTACTGCGAGTGTGTCACGCCGTATCAAACTTGCATTTTTTAAAAAAAGCAAATACTCCAATTCTTGCGAATGGCATTCGTGATAAAAAGTGGGTGTCATTTTGAACTGTATTTTGGTTAGATTATGCAGTGACAAGTATAAAATTATTTGCTCAAAAATGGCGATTGCATTGTTAAGTTTTATGAATTTGTGCCATACAATTCCGCCATAAGTCAAACCCTGATGCGAAAAAAACTGAGAATCATCCTTATTTCCAGGTAGTACGGCGACTAGTTTTTTGTCATCAAAAACAAGCAACGAACAATCTATAAAACGATCGGCATGATAGCTCATAAACCGACGGTCAAAAAGAAAAGTTGCATTTTTTGCTTCGACAATAAAGGCGTTCCAAATTTCAAAATCAGAAACTGAATAGGGTTGTATTGTATATTTTTTCACTTCAAAAATTTCACTTCGTAAAAATACATTTTTGTAATTAATAACGTCCAATAATCGAAAAACTTATTGCTTATTTTTAAAAAATTAAAAATCTATACAAAAAAATGTATCTTTAACCTTTAAATTACTAACGTGAAAAGGCTATATTTAATTATTTGTGTGTTTCTGCTGCTGCCATTTTGTCAGGTTTGTGGTCAGGATATTACGCTATTTAATCAATTTAATGGTCGTTTCGATTTTATAATGATTGGAAACACACTAAACACTGCCGAAAATAATGGTGATCCAGAATGCAGTATTTTGACTACTTCTGCAGCAAATTTGAATTTTAATAACAATCAAATCATCGAAAAAGCATATTTATATTGGGCAGGGTCGGGGAGTGGTGATTTTGAAATTACGCTAAATAGTACAAATATTACTGCGGAACGCACTTTTAATTTTAATAATATAAACACAAATCTAACCTATTTTAGTGCATTTTCAGATATTACAACCTTGGTTCAAACCACTGGAAATGGCAGCTATGTTTTATCAAATTTGGATTTAACAAACATTCTTTTGACGGATAACTTTTGTAATAATCGAACCAATTTTGGTGGTTGGGCTATGTTGATAATTTATAAAGATAACGTATTGCCAATCAATCAATTAAATGTTTATGACGGCTTGCAAGGCGTGCCAACAGAAATCAATATTACGCTAAACAGTTTGAATGTAATAGATAATATTGGCTCAAAAATTGGTTTTTTAGCTTGGGAAGGCGATCAGTCTTTGGCAACAGAATCGCTAAAATTGAATGGAATTGAATTAAGCAATGCAGAAAATCCAGAAAATAATGTATTTAATGGCACCAATTCTTTTGATGGTGCGACTAATTTGTACAATATGGATATGGATGTTTATGCAATTGACGGCAATATTGCGATAGGCGATCAAACGGCACAAATAACTTTTGCATCAACAAGAGATTTTGTGATGCTAAATACCATTGTTACAAAACTAAATAGTCAATTACCTGATGCTACGATACTTATAGACCGATATCAACTCAGCTGTGATCCAAATGAGATTGAAATTCGGTTTACAGTTCTTAACCAAAATGGAACAAATTTTTTGCCTGCAAATGTACCTATCGCATTTTTTGCAGACAATGTATTTTTGGGTTCAACAAATACTATGGCAATCATTGATATTAATCAATCAGAGACTCAAACGGCAACTTTCACACTTCCAGACACAATTGTAAGCGATTTTGAACTCAAAATGGTTGTGGATCAACTGCAATCTGGAATAGGAACTGTTGCAGAATTGGTTGAAACAAATAACACTAACATATTGACAATAAATAAGTTGTTGCCACCATTATTTAACAACTTGAACAATATCAAAGTTTGCAACGAAGGATTAGGTGTTGGCCGTTTTGATTTTTCAAATTATGAAAATACGGTCAAAACGGTATCGTCCCACGTAGCATCATTTTATTATTCGATGGCCGACGCGATCTCAAGCGGGAACCCAATTTTATCTATTTTACCAATAAAAATAAAAACACCTCAAACAATTTTTGTGCGTATCGAAGATCAAAACGGATGTTTTAGCATTACCAATTTTGAGGTTGAAACCGAAAATTGTCCTCCGATAATCTATAATTTGGTGGCTACAAAACCTGATAATCATTATGACAGCTTTGAAATTGTAGGTCTTCGAGATGTTTTTTTAGATTTTAAGCTCACTATTTTCAACCGCTGGGGTAGGGCAGTTTGGTCAGGAAATAACAACACCGATGACTGGAATGGCAGGTCATCATTGGGTTTTGTTCCCACAGAAACGCTATTGCCAGATGGCACTTATTATTATCATTTGGAACTTAATGACATTAAATTTCCAAATCCAATCTATGGATTTTTATATCTTTTGAATGATTGATGTAATATTTTTGGCGCACAGCAAACAATCACCCACACCACCTGTCCCGCTGCACGCTATATCTTTTTGGGTTTTCCGAAAAAAGAAAACCCAAAAAGGATGCCGCTGCATCGGGGCGATTTTAGACTTTTAGGGTTTTCAACAACCCCAAAATGTTGACAAACTTAATCGGTTTTTTTCAACAGAAGTTTACTTAATCGATTAATTTTATTGACTTTATTCGATGATTGCAAGTCATTATTAGCATTTCAAAATCTACCAAACGCTAATTGTTTTGCAATGTTTTATCACTTCGCATTGAGTTTTTTCATTAACGCTTCAATCAACTTATCTTTCTCTGAAATTGATTTGTCTTTCTCTGAAATTGATTTGTCTTT
This sequence comes from Bacteroidota bacterium, assembly GCA_031384845.1. Classification (GTDB taxonomy): domain Bacteria; phylum Bacteroidota; class Bacteroidia; order Flavobacteriales; family Flavobacteriaceae; genus Flavobacterium. Next base: position 91 of record JANNBA010000161.1, on the reverse strand, counting down.
TTCAGCTAATTCTTGATTTTGTTTGATGACTTTTTCTCTTAAATTTTCAGTCATTGCATCAATACTGCGCCAGGCTTCTTGTTCGGTTTCA
>JANNBA010000112.1:0-11886 GCA_031384845.1 Bacteroidota bacterium | reverse complement strand
ACTGGTTCAGCACTGAATTGTAAAGTAGAATATAACGGAACAAGATTAGTTAATCTCAAATCTAGAAGTTATTTTTTGCATAAAGTAAAAGCGAATGAAATACATAAATATAATTGGAATAATCATGAAAATAATAAAGTTGAAATAAATGCAGAAGACGGTAAAACATATTTCATCAGAGGTTCATTCGAAGCAGTCGGAATGAATTGGAATGGTATGAATGACATGAATGGAATTGGTATGATTGGTAATAGTATGAGTATTTTTATTGACAATCCAAAGATTGCAAGATATATGGTTTTAACAATGAAAAAAGAAAGTCTAACATATTAAATAAAATAAAAATGAAAAATAAAATTATCTTACTTCTAACTTTAAGTTTGTTAATATTGAGCTGTGAAAAGCAAAATCTTTGCGATAAAGGCTATAAACCTTACGAACAAAATGGTCAAACAATTTGCATTCCTGAATATTTACCAGGCAATGCTATTGACCCAAAACATGGAAATACATATTATCATGAAAAATATGGTGTGATAACTTTCCAAAATGGAATATGGAAAGATGTTAACAACATAACAATTAAAAATATTGATAAATAAAAAACCGAACGGCTAACTGCAGTTACACGAGATTTGGGTTTAAGGCTAACTCCGAAGTTGGTTTTGTATCTGAAAGTTAAGTCTTTAACCGAAAATTAAGGCATACTTTTTACCAAACCTCGTGTAGCTGCGGGACGTTAGCGGAAACCGTTAAAAAAAAACGAGAATAAATATTAAACCTTAAAACAAATAATATAATGAAAAAAATGATTAAAATTAGTTCGCTTTTAGTTTTTGCAATGCTTTTGGATAGTTGTGCATCTGGGTATAAAAAAATAAATCCAGAAACAATAAACTATGCTTCAAAGAATATTGAAAGTAATATTTTACTAGAATACAAATACGATTTGTTAGAAAAAAAATATAAAAAGAAAGAAACTAAAAATAATATTAAGCTTATTGCTGTTAAGATTACAAATAATACTGAAAAAGAAATAGTTTTTGGAAGAGATTTTAAACTTAAATATGAAAACAATAATGAAGTGAACATAATTGAAACTGAAAAATTATTTAAAACTATTAAACAAAGTCCCGCTTCATATTTATGGTACTTATTACTTACACCAACGCAATTTTATTCCGGCACAACAACAACCTCTAATGGTTATGTTACTGAAACAAAGCCGGCAAACACATTTCCAATTGGCTTAATTATAGGGCCAGGATTAGCTGGAGGAAATATGATAGCCGCAAGTACAGCAAACACGAATTTTAAAAATGAATTAATGCAATTTGACCTAAATGGAAAAACCATCAAAAAAGGTGAAACTGTTTATGGACTGATAGGATTAAACTCAAATAGTTACGACTCAATTAAAATTAAAATGCAATAACGGCTACCCGCTAACAAGGGTTTTGCGAAAAAGCGATTTTAGGCAAACCTTAAAGTTTGTTTTGTATCCGAAAGTTCAGTAAATACTGAAAGTTTAGGCATATCTAACCCGCTTCTTCGCAAAGCCAAATACGTTGTGCGATATTTTGACCAAAAAAACCGAAAATGAAAAACTTACTAATTTTTGCTTTAATTTTTAATCTTTTATCTTGTAAAGCACAAGAATTTGAGAAAATGTCTGTTTCAAAAACTGATATTTCCGAATTGTACATCAATGATGGAGATTCTACGGAACTATTTTATTATAAATATCTTCCGAAAAATAACATTAAAGGAGTTTTAGTTGTTATTCCTTCTGGTGGTGAACTCGTTGAAAACACATTAAAACAAATAACTCTTCAAAATATAGCAGTTGAAAAAGGAATTATGGTAATCGTTCCATCAATAAATTGGGGAACAGATAATCGAGAGGCTGAATTTAAATTACTTGATAAAATTTTCAGTGAAATTGTCGCAAAGCATAAAATATCAAAAGATAAATTTATAATCGGTGGACTTTCAAGTGGTGCAATGATTTCTTTAACTTACGCTGAAAAAGCAACCAAAAATCCTGAAAAGTTTTTTCTAATTCCAAAAGGAGTTTTCGCATTAGACGCACCTTTAGACCAAGCAAGATTTTATAAATATTGCGAAAGAGAAATCGAAAGAAATATTTATAAGCCAGCAGTAGATGAAGCAAAATGGATGAAGAATAATTGCGACAGTATTTATGGAGGATCACCAGAAAAATTTCCTGAAAAGTATGTAGAAAATTCTATTTATTCTTATGGAGCAAAAGATGGCGGAAACGCAAAGTATTTAAAAAAAATGCCTCTTTTAATGTTTACCGATTTGGATACAGATTGGTTAATTAATCAAAGACATCGTGACTTAAATGATTGGAATGGAATTGATATAATCTCAATGATAAACCAATTAAAAATATTGGGAAATGAAAATGCAAAAGTAATAGTTAGTCAAGGAAAAGGAGTTCGATTAGACGGAACGAAAAATCCACATTCTTGGTCAATTATGAATTCCGAAGTTTGCCTGAATTGGATAATAGAAACAATTGATAAATAAAAAACATCGCACAAAAGCCAGAGTTTCATTGACCTTGAAAAGCCAACAATGAATTGCAATCATCAAATACCAAAAAAATATAGCCCAAGATAAACTCCGGTTGAACGGAATCGGCAATTTTATCACGCTATGGTGTTATTGTAAAGTTTTGTGGGTATTTCGCAGCCGTTATTGTACCTCTTTTTATGGTGTCATATTTGGTATATTTGATTATATTTGTATAGTTAAAATTTTCGTTATCACAGCTACCGTAGGTTTAGTTGATCAGCCGTTTCGCAAGAATTTTTATCTTTAACACAAAATAATTCGTTCCGTAGTTTGCAACTGTCAAGAAGCGGTGGAACATTAACTGCCATTTTGCAATAAAATTAATACCAATTATAAAATAGAAAATGATTGAAATTACAGAAGAAACAATTAAAAAAATGATATTAGAAAATGAATTTGAATTTATTTCAACTCACAACAAATTGTCATTATGTGTAATTAATAGGATTTATAGGAAAATGAAAAATGGTATAAAATTTGAACTTATCAAAGTAAATGGAAATTTTATTATAGATGGACATCATAGATATATTAGTTCTAAATTAGCAAAAATCGAAATAGGAAACATGAATTATCCAAAATCATCAGCAACTATAGAATATTCTTGGAATGCAGTGAAATTTGTAAATGAAGAATGGGATACAATCGATAAAATACAATACCTAAATGAGTTAGATGCTGAATATAATAATATTCCATTAGAAAAAATGATTGAAATAACAAAATAATTTTTATATTTGTATCATGTTAATATTATTAGACATAGATGGAGTAATGGTTCCTGCTAAATCTTGGAAAAGACCTGAATTTTTAAATGATGGCTTTTTTGCTTTTAGTAGCGATGCTACAAGTGCACTTCAGAAAATTATTTCTGAAACAAGTGCTGATATTTTATTGACTACATCTCATAAATCAAAATATACCATCCAAGAATGGAAAAATATATTTAATTTACGAGGAATTAATGTAAAAAACATCTATAGTTTGCCTGAAAATGTCAATTTTTTAAGTAGGAAAGATGAAATAATGAAATGGGTAAACGTAAGTTTAGATGTACCAGATTTTATTATAATTGATGACGATAAGTCTTTAAATTCATTACCGAGCTTTGTTAAGAATAAACTTGTACAAACAAGTGCTTCAATTGGTTTAACTTATAAAATAGCAATTGAAACTTTGCAATTATTAGCAAAAGAAACAAACACATTTGCATAATTTTCGCAAATGTGTTTGTTTCTAATATAATCCTGAAAATCGAAAATACATACAACAGTTAACACCCATCCTTTTGTTGACCTTGAAAAGCCAACAATAAACTGCAATCATCAAATACCAAAAAAATATAGCCCAAGATAAACTCCGGTTGAACGGAACCGAGCTTTGCAAAATTGGGGTTTTTGGTTTGACATTACTCATTGTTTTGAATTTTTGTAGTCAGTGAATTACAGAAAGTTCCGGCCAACCAAATCTCCAATTTCTTCAAGCCACAAGCCGTTAATCGTTGCGTTTCCGAAAAACTGCAAAAAACATAAATTTGAAAAATAAAATTACAATTGTTACCAAATTGGTAAATGTTTTATACATTTGTAAAAAAAGATTTGAGAGTAATTTCGAAAAAAATATTGAGAGATTTTTGGGAAAAACACGAAGATTGCGAACAACAATTAAAAGCGTGGTTTCGTGAAGCACAAAAAGCCCAATGGGAAAATCCAAACCAAATAAAAGTTGAATATCCAAGCGCAAGTATTCTAAATGATAATCGTGTAGTTTTTAACATAAAAGGAAATAATTACAGATTGAATGTGAAAATAAGTTACGAATACGAAATGGTTTGGATTCGATTTATTGGAACGCACGCAGAATATGATAAAATTAAAGCAAACACAATTTAGACTATGAACATAAATCTTATAAAAACAGAAAGCGATTATAATCAAGCATTGGAAAGACTTGAAATAATTTTTGACGCAAAAAGAGGAACTGAACAAGGCGACGAATTGGAACTTTTAGGAATGTTAATCGACCAATATGAAAGCGATAACTTTCCAATTGGTTTGCCTGATCCAATCGAGGCAATAAAATTCAGAATGGAACAAATGGGTTATACTCAAAATGACTTGGCAAAGATTGTTGGATTTAAAAGCCGAGCAAGTGAAATTTTGAACCGAAAAAGAAAATTATCATTAGAAATGATTCGTCAATTACATAACGGATTAAATATCCCGACTGACGTTCTGATTCAAACATATTAGTAAAAAACAAACACAACAGTTAACAGCCAGCCATTCCTCGGGCTTGAAAAGCCAACAATAAACTGCAATCATCAAATACCAAAAAAAAAATAGTCCATAAGGTAAACTCCGATTGAGCGGAATCGTTTGGGAACTTGTGAACATTTTGTAGTTTTTGAAAATCCTAAAAGTCTCATTTCGCCCCGATGCAGCGGCATCCTTTTTTTGGTTTTTTCAAAAACCAAAAAAAGATATAGCGTGCAGCGGGACGGGTCGTGTGATGAACGGTTGCTGTGCGCCAAAAAAAAAATTATTTACCCGCGCTAAAAAGGGTTTCTTTTTCTTGTTTGGTCAAACTATCGTAGCCAGATTGTGATATTTTGTCTAATATATCGTCTATTTGTTGTTGTTGCTTGTCTTTCAAAACAATTTTGGAGGCAGTTTTTGTTGGGTTGATAGTAGGGTTTTTGTATATTTTTTTGAATGGTGTTTTTGGTTTTGATGGGCCAAAAAATGTGGTCGCTGTTGTCATCCATTTTCCCAAATCGGTGCCTTGCTGCATGGTTTTGCAATACAAAAATCCAAAAATTGCACCACCCAAATGTGCCAAATGCCCGCCTGTGTTTTCGATTGGAAGTTGTATCAAATCTATCAAAATCAAGGTCAATGCAAGGTGCCATAGTTTGATGTTGCCCACAAGCATCAACCGTATTGCATAGTGCGGTGAATATGTCGCCACGGCAAAGTGTATGGCCATAATTGCGCCCGAAGCGCCAACCAAACTGCTGTTGATTTGTGACAAATTTGGGGTCAAAAACGAGCAGAGTAAATATACAAATGCGGCAAAAACACTACCTAAAAGATACAATTGCAGCAGCTGATTTGGTCTAAAAAAAGTGAGAAACAGGCGGCTCGAAAATTGTAGCACCATCATATTGAAAAACAAATGCAAAAAGTTGGCGTGAAAAAAAGCATAGCTCAATATCGACCACGGTTTTTGGAGAAGCAACATGGGGTTTGACGACAAACTTATAAAGTTTTGGTAGCCAAAATCGACACCAAATAGGCTTACAACCGCCTTTACTACTTCTGGAATCACAAAAAGGGCAATGTTCCAATAGAGCAATTTTTGGGAGATATCGCCTGTTTTGTATTGCGTTTTTAAATCGTCGAGAAGGGTCATTTTGTGTGGGTTTTGGTGCTATTATGAAGGGTAAAAACTAAAAATTTTGTCTGGGTTTCAAAGGGCTTTTCCAAACCCAAATCATCAGTAAGCCAAAAAGGGCTCCGCCAACATGGGCAAAATGGGCTATATTGCCACCACCAAAAATAGAAAAACCAGTCACACCCGAAAACAAATCGAAGCCTACCAAAATGGGTACAAAATACTTGGCTTTGATTGGAATTGGTACAAAAAGCAACGCCAATTCTGCATTTGGAAACATAAAAGCAAAGGCAACGATAATGCCATAAATGGCTCCCGATGCACCGACGGCCGTTGTTTGAAAATTATTTGCAGCTTGGTTTAACAAGTTGAATTGCGCTTGATTGCAATGTGTTTTTTCTAAAATTGCTGCTGCTTTTTGATTGATAAAATGGTTGTTTGCGTCAAAAAAACTGCTGAAATCGGCATTCAAAAAAAAACTGGTTTCAGATTTTGAAAGTCCCAAATTTGCAACTGCATTCAAGGCCTGCTGCACTTCATAGAAGTTGACCAAACTGTGCACTAGCGCGGCTCCCAAGCCACAAGAGAGGTAAAAAAATAAAAATTTTTTGCCTCCCCAAAAGTGTTCTAAAGCCGATCCAAACGAATACAAACCAAACATATTGAACATGATATGCGACAAATCTGGCAATGGCGCGTGCATAAATACGTGTGTGAGGGGCTGCCAAAACCTAAAATTTGGGTTTTCGAAGTGATAAAGCGACAATAGCTGATAGTTTGCAGCGGTATTGCCAATCAAGTTGACCCCAAAAAAGGCTACAACTGTAATGACCAACAACTGCTGAACCATTGGTGTTATTTTCATCATAATGCAAATTTTTTGTCCAAATCGTCAACGCTTATCGTGACAAAAGTAGGTTTTTGAAAAGGCGAAACATTGGGGTCTTTGCAAGCAAAAAGACCGTTCACAAGATTTTCTTGTTCTTTTTCTGTTAAAAAAACACCCGTTTTTACGGCAAGACTTTTGGCCATAGACTTGGCGATACTATCATTTTGGCTAAAACTATTTTCTGGAATGCCGTCCTGCAAATCGCTCAAAAGCCGTTCCAAAACAGCCGAAACCTCACTTTCGGTCACATTGATTGGCAATCCCAAAATCTCCAAATGATTCTCGCTCGAATCTTCAAAAACAAAACCAGTATTGCTTAAAGCAATTTTTAATTCTGTCATCAAATTCATTTCGCTCGACGAAAAATACAAATTCAACGGAAACAACAATTGTTGGCTCGAGGCGTGCTTGACGGTCATATTGCTCAAAAACTGCTCATACAAAATCCGCTGCTGCGCCCGCTGCTGATCTACCACTACCATTCCGGACTTGATAGGCATCACGATATATTTTTTATGAATTTGAAAAGTACGATTCACCGCTTTTTCGATCTCGTGCTCGTCAAACAATGCCGCCGTTTCTGGCTCACTTTCAAAATGAAAATCACCGTTTTGAGCAATCACATCGGTATCATGTTTTAGACCAACATACAAACCTTCCCAGTTTGAAGTGCTTGGTTTTCTGTATGTTGCAAATTGTTTGCTCGGTTCATCACCCTGAAAAGGGTTATAATTGCTATCCACCTCTACGGTTGGCGACTGCGACTGCAAACCAAAATGATAGGGCGTATCCAAACTTGAATCACGCTCAAAATCCAAAACCGGAGCCACACTAAACTGACCCAAACTGTGCTTGATAGCCGCTCTCAAAATGGCATATAAAGCATGTTCATCATCAAATTTGATTTCGGTTTTTGTAGGGTGGATATTGATGTCTATCGAGTTGGGAGGCACCTCAAGATACAAAAAATAACTCGGTTGGGCACCATCCTTTAGCAATCCATCAAAAGCTGCTAACACCGCATGATGCAAATAGCCACTTTTGATAAAACGATTGTTGACGAAAAAAAATTGCTCGCCACGATTTTTTTTGGCAAACTCGGGTTTGCTCACAAAACCTTGAATCGATACAATATCGGTATTCTCTTGCACAGGCACCAGTTTTTCGTTGGTTTTGCCCGCAAAAATACCCACAATACGCTGACGCAAATTTGAGGATGGCAAATTAAACATCTCACTACCATTATGAAAAAAAGTAAAATGAATCGTAGGATGCGCCAATGCCACCCGCTGAAACTCGTCAACAATATAGCGGTATTCTACGGTTTCCGACTTCAAAAATTGGCGCCGAGCCGGAATATTAAAAAACAAATTTTTGACCAAAAATGAAGTCCCATTTGGCAAAACCGACACCTCCTGCGACACAAATTTGCTGCCCTCGATCACAATATGAGTACCCAAATCCGTTTGATCCTGCTTGGTCTTGAGCTCCACATGCGCAATCGCAGCGATAGATGCCAACGCCTCGCCCCGAAAACCCTTGGTATGCAGCGAAAACAAATCCTCTGCCTGCCTAATCTTTGAGGTGGCATGCCGCTCAAAACACAGTCGTGCATCCGTCACCCCCATCCCAAAGCCATTATCAACCACCTGCACCAACGATTTTCCGGCATCCTTAACCACCAATTTTACATCAGTAGCCCCAGCATCAACCGCATTTTCGAGCAACTCTTTGACCACAGAAGCCGGTCGCTGCACCACTTCGCCAGCCGCAATTTGATTGGCAACATGATCCGGAAGCAACTCTATAATACTCGACATTTTCTTTTTTTTAGCCCACAAATTTACACATAAAAAACATTTTTTCTGCAACACTTTTTCATTTTTTTGGCGCACACCTCCCCTACCACACACCACCTGTCCCGCTGCACGCTATATCTTTTTGGGTTTTCCGAAAAAGAAAACCCAAAAAGGATGCCGCTGCATCGGGGCGAATTGAGACTTTTTGGGTTTTGGAGATGTTATTTGTTGGGTGTTTTTACTAGGTCAAGGCAATGTAATTTCACACAAAACCCATTAGGCAGAATCGTAGCAGAAAAATTGAAAAATGATATAATAATTTTAAAATAAAGCATACATTTGTAGTAATAAAAGCAACAATCTTTCGCAAATCTACCCGAAAAGGGATGAAATGCGAATGTAGTTGCGTATATTTACTAGTTGTGGGTAATTTTAAAAAAGACCAAATGAAAACAGATTTAGAATTTCTACTTGAATGCAGTAAAGATTCGGATTACGGTTATGTAAAATGGAGCAAATGGAGAAAGAATAATCAAGTTATTTCACCTAATTTGGAAAATGCAAATCTAAATAGAATTGAATTGCTGAAGTATGATTTTAATAATGCAAATTTCAAAGGAGCACAATTAAAAGAATCTAAAATATTTGATTGTGAATTTATGAGCGCTAATTTAGAAAATGTGAATTTAGAAAAATCATATTGTGCTTTTTCAAATTTTACAAATGCGACTCTAAATAAAGTTAATTTTAATTATGCTCAACTTATAAACTTAACAATGATTAATTGCAATTGCATAAATTCAAAATTCCTAAATGTTTCTATGATGCAAAATTTAGCAGCAGGAAGTAATTTTTCTTTTTCTGATTTTACAGGTTCAAAAATTGTAATGACAAATTTAATAGATTGCAATCTTCAAGAAACAAAATTTATAAATTGTTATTTAAATGGTTCAAATCTTTCTAGGTCAAATCTTAACAAGTCAATAATTAAAAATACAACTATTTATAGTGTTTGTGCTTGGGACATATCTACAGAAGAAAGTTTACAAGAAAATTTAACAATTACAAACCATTACAATGATATGGATATAACTGTTGATGATTTAGAGATTGCAAATTTTATCTACTTAATTAGCAATAATAATAAAGTAGCAAATGCAATAGACAATATTTCAACAAAAGTTGTTTTAATTCTAGGTAGATTTACACCCGAAAGACTCGAGATACTTAAACATATTAAGTTAGTTTTAAAAAAAAAGAACTATGTACCTATACTATTTGATTTCGAAAAACCAGGTAAGAAAGATTTGACTGAAACCATTGGATTAATTGGAAGAATGTCGAAGTTTGTTGTAGCGGATTTGACTGATGCTAAAAGTATTCCACAAGAATTGAGTGAACTAATACCAAACAATCCGTCTTTAACAATCTATCCTATTATTTCTAAAGATAATCGTGAATATTCAATGTTTGAACATTGGAAAAAATATCCTTGGGTTAAAGAAATTTACAAATACAAAAACAAAACAGAATTAGACGAATATTTTGAATAAAAACTACCCACAAAAGCTAGAGTTTCGTTGGGCTTGAAAAGCCAACAATGAAACTCCTGTTGAACGGAACCGTCAATTTTATCATCTCTATGGGGTTATCGTAAAGTTTTGTGGCTATTTCGCAGCTGTAATTGTACCTCTTGTTTTTGGAATTTCATTTTAGGTGTATTTAGTTATATTTGCAAAGTACAAAATTTTCGGTATCACTTCAACCTTAGGTTTAGATCACCAAAAGAAATTATAGATTATGAAAAATAGTAAAACAGAAGAAAAAACTAAAAGTTTCGACACAGTTCAAACATTCAGAGAAATTAAAAATAAAATTTCCGAAGAAACATTCGGAATGAATTTTGATGATTTTAAAAAATATTTAAACAAAAAAAGTAACGAATTTCAAAAAGAACAAAAGGCACTATCTACTAACAGCTAGCCATTGCTCGACCTTTAAAACCCAACAATGAATTGTAATCATCGAATACCGACAAAAAATATTGTCCATGAGATAAACTCCTGTTGAACGGAATCGAGCTTTACAAAAAATAGTTTTTGTCTCGATTTTACATATTTTTTGTGCTTTTGCAGTCAGTGATTTACCGAAAGTTTAGACTTACCAAATCTCTAACTTCTGCAACCCAAAAGAGTTAATGCTTTATTCAAAAAAAAATCTGCAATCGAAAAATAATTCTTAACTTTACAAAAAAAGAGAAATGAGTTATACAGAACGACATATAATAGAAACTTATTCGATGCTGTTTAATGGATTAAGTTCATCGAGCAAAATTGAACTTATTGAAAGTTTGACAAAATCTTTAAAAAGAGAAAAAGTTGCTAAAACTGATAGTTTTTATAAATCCTTTGGAGCATTTTCTGCCGAAAAAACAGCGGAAGAAATTATATTAGACATAAAATCAAGCAGAAAATTTAAAAATCGAGAAATTAGTTTCTAATGCAATATTTACTTGACACTAATATTTGTGTGTTTTTTCTCCGCGGAAAAATGAATTTAGAGGAGATTATTAAAGAAAAGGGCAAACAGAATTGCTTCATTTCAGAAATAACTGTTTTTGAGCTACGTTAATTGGAGTAACTGCAACACAAAATAAGCTAACTTTGGTTACCGAAAATGTAAAAGACTTTGTAAATATTGAGGGTATAAATATTGAAAATTGGATTATTCGAAAATAAACCAAAAAGTACAGCAGTTAACAGCTAGCCATTCCTCGACCCTGAAAACCCAACAACGAATTGCAATCATCGAATACCGACAATAAATATTGAAATGAGAAAACATTTTGTAAAACTTTTAGGCAAGTTGTTAAATGGAATGCTAAAAACTTTTGTGATAATTTATATCATTCTTAAAGCAACTCATTATGTGTCCAATCTATATGGTGAAATTTATAGCTTCATATTCTTTCTTATTATCTCAGTAATAATTGTTGTTATTGTAAATAAAGTAAAACAGAGAAATAACAGTGAGATTTTGGAAAATACGAAGGATATTTCAAGGCTTAAATAGTCAATTATATGCGGATATTTAAAAGCCAGCTGCTAACGGCTGTACTTTTTGGTTTATTTTCGAATAATCCAATTTTCAATATTTATACCCTCAATATTTACAAAGTCTTTTACATTTTCGGTAACC
>JANNBA010000040.1:0-41705 GCA_031384845.1 Bacteroidota bacterium | reverse complement strand
ACTTTGCTTTTCATAGAAACTCTTTGCAGAGCGCATAATTGAACACAGTAGTGAGAGAAATTATGGTAATAATCACCATTCAATTTTAGAAATTGGTTTAAATTGATTTACTTTGTGGGCACGAAAATAAAATTAATACGTTTATAAACTTTTAGTAGATATTATTAAAACTTGTCATTGTTTTTGTTTTAAAACATACATTTGTAATTCAAAATATAAAATATCATTTTAGGCTTTAGATCAAAATTTTCTAAAACGAAAATGTGTCAAATAAATACATTTATAAGCGTAAAATTCAAAGTCAGAACACAAGCTGAGTGAAGTTAAAATCAAAATTATGAAAAAAATTATTTTAGGCTTAATTGCTACAATTTCAAATTTGTCTATCGGTCAAGCAACTTTAGAGCATTCATATACATCTAATTACAATTTTAATGAACATCCAAATGGCTTTACAACCGAATCTGGGTTGAACTATTACACAGTTGAAAGCCCCAACGTGATGAAAATTTACAATAGTTCACACAACTTAACAAGTACATTTATTATACCATTAGAAAATAATTATGTTTTATATGGTATAATTGGTGCTTCGGATAAATTATTCAATACTAACGATGCAATTGAGTTTTTGATTTTTACATACAACCCAATTGATGCTACTTATAAATTAGATTTAATCGATCAAAATGGAGACGTACTACAAAATTTTGGAGAACGAAATGAAGCAGCTTATATTATTAAAGGCATTTCGGGTGATTTCAAACTTATTACTCTTAAGTATAATTATATTCTATCAAATGGTGAAAATAGCACCTACAATATTTATTCATTGCCTGGTACAATTTTAGGAAATGTTTCGTCAAACATAGTTTCAAATTCACTTATTGGTTATCCAAATCCAACTGAAAACAAAATTGCTATTTCAAGTAACTTAATAGGTGGGCAAAATGGAATATTAGAAATTTTTGATATGAGTGGAAAAAAAATATTACAAAAAAATATTGTCGGAGAAGGAAAAAGTGAAGTTAGTATAGATGTAAATGAATTGGATAATGGAGTTTATATATACAAACTAAACGGACAGACAAACAAATTTATAAAAAAGTAGAGAACCGAAATTAACAAAAAAACTTTGCAAATCATAAATCAAAAGCCTTAATAATACTTAAAAAAATCCTTTACAAACATCATTTGGCTTTTTGCATTAATTTGTATTCGCTAAATTCCATTTTTGCTAGGACCTTTTCCTAATAGAGCAATAGTACTTTTCAAAACTAACACAGAAAATTCATATAATTGGTCTTGCAATTTATAGCTTTTATCTCCAATTTATTTTATCCTTTTTCTGCTGTACGAAAACCCAATTCGTCTAAAATATCCCCGACGTAGCGGCATCCTTTTGATTTTTTCTTTTTCAGAAAAAATCAAAAGATATAGCGTGCGGCGGGACAGGTAGTGTGCTGTACGGGTGGTGTGATCCAAAAAAAAAGCTTCGAGCGTGTCGAAACCTTTTTTTTAAACGGGAAATCAATATTTTAGATTTTAAAAGTAATTACAGGTCTGATGGCGTGATTAACCAAATCTTCGCTGATGCTTCCGTTGAAAAAGTGGGCAAAACCGGTACGGCCGTGGGTGCACAAGCCGATCAAATCTGCATCTACTTTGTTGGCAAAATTGAGGATTCCTTTTTCTACATTATTGTCGTTATAAATGTGAAGCGAATGCTTGTTGATGGTAAAATCTTTGATAAAATCGTTCATGATTTTTTCGGCAACGATGGTCGATTTAAAGCTGTTTGGGGTATTGATCATGACCAAATTCAAATCGGCATCAAAAATATTGGCGAAATCGACTAATTTTTGAAATGGTTTTTTGATTTCGGTAGAAAAATCTGAGGCAAACACAAAATTATGTGCTTTAAAATCGGCAACTTCATTTTTGATAACCAAAACCGGAACGTCTGAAGCGCGGACAATTTTTTCGGTATTTGATCCAATTATCATTTCTTGAAAACCAGACGAGCCGTGCGACCCCATGACAATCAAATCTACGCGATGTTCGTGGCTATAGGTCACAATCCCTTCAAAAGCGCGCTCGATTCTGGCGGCAGTTGTTACTTTTATGCCTTTCAAAAACGGCTCTGAGGCCAAATCTTCAAGATTGTCTTTGGTTTTTTTTAAAAAAAGCATCACTTCTGGAATATTTACACCGCTGCTTACCGCATCATTCATGTGGGTTGGCAAGTCGAGAAGGTTGATGATAAACAGCTCTGAATCGGTTTTTCGGGCAATTTGAGCAGCAACTTTCAGGGCATAATTGGCGTGTGTAGAAAAATCGGTGGGCACTAAAATTCGTTTCATAATAAGGTGTATTAAAGTTGAATTTATTTACTTTTTTTTGAATATTTAAAGGTACAAAAAAGGTTTTTATTATTGCTAAAAAAAACAAACTTTTTTTTAAAATATGTTTTGCGGCTCTTTTTTAAGTTCTTAAAAAGCAAGCATCTAAAACCGTATATTTTCTTTAATTTGACCCTGTTTTTTTGTTGTTAAAAACCTAAAAATGTAGTATTTTTGCAAACCAAAATTTAAGATTTAAAAAAAATGGAGATTAAAAGAATTGCAATAGATGCCGTCAACGAAATCATCGAAATGACCGTTGTGCACATGGATTATAAAGGACAAGTTCAAAAAAGATTGAACGAAAAAATGCCGTTGGCCACCGTAAAAGGCTTTAGAAAAGGGCAGGTTCCGCGCGCATTAGTCGAAAAACAATATGGTCGTGATATCAAAATCGAAGAAGTAAACAAAGTGGTCGAACTTGCTTTGGATCGCTATATCGACTCACAAAGAATGGCACTTTTAGGAACGCCAATTTTTAAAGAAAACCCAAGTTTTGATTGGCAGGACGAAGAGATGGTTTTTGAATATGAGATTGGATTAGCTCCAAGTTTTGAAGTAGATTTTGAAACTATGCCTGCTGTAACCAAATATGAAATAGAGTTTGATGAGGCAATTATTGACTCCGAAATTCTAAAATTTAGACAGCAATTTGGCACAGCAACGCCATTTGACAGCATTGAAAACGATTGTAACGTTACTGCAACATTTGAAAATAACGAAAACCAAATATCAATTTCAAACAAATTTTATTTAGATGAGTTTGATTTTCCGGCTACAAAAGCCTTGTTTATTGGCAAAAAAGTGGGCGAAAAAGTAATTGTAAATTCGACACAAATTTTTAAGGATCCGCATGATTTGATTCACTTTTTGAAAGTATCGCACGATATTGTTCACAGCCTTGCCGTGGACCTAGAAGTTACGATTGATAGCATCCATAAAGTTGAAGTTGCGCCTTTAGACCAAGAATTTTTTGACCAATTTTTTGGTGCAGGCGTTGTTACTACAGAAGCGGAAATGAAATCGGTGATTTCGAAAGATTATGAAGCGCAATTCAAAGATATTCAAAAAGACAAGTTCCAAAAAGATGTGATTGATGCCATCGTCGAAAATGTAAAAATGGAGCTACCAAAAGCCTTTTTGATCAAATGGATGCAGCAAAATGCTAAAGCCAAAGTTTCAACCGCAGATATTGAGACCGAATATGAAAGTGCCGAAAAAGCACTTCGTTTTCAGCTCATACAAGGAAAAACAAATCACAGTTTTGATCAAAAAGTTACCTTTGAAGAACTAAAATCGTATACCACAGCCATGATCTATAGCAATATGCAACAATATGGACATCAAGCAACTGCGTCAGAAATTGATGGAATTGTAGCTCGGGTTTTGGCCAACAAAGACGAAGTAACTCGATTGACTCAAGAAGTGATTAAAAACAAAAACCTTATCGCTATGATCGATAAAGTGCCGTTTGAAGTAGAAAAAACATCCTACAAAAATTTTAGAGATAAATTATATAATCACTAAAAACCCATATATTTGAGGGTCAAAAAAGCTGACGCTTTTTCAAAAAAAAATCAATCATTTTAAATCAAAAGTTATGAATTTCGGAACAGAGTTTAAAAAATTTGCAACCAAACACCAAGACGTAAATGCAATGTATTTTGATAAGATTGTACAGGCGATGACACCAACAAACATGACCCCGTATATCATCGAAGAGCGACAGCTAAACGTATCACAATTAGACGTTTTTTCGAGATTGATGATGGATAGGATCATCTTTTTGGGCACCGGAATCGACGATCAAATTGCCAATATTGTGCAAGCACAATTGCTGTTTTTGGAAAGCGCAGATGCCAGCAAGGACATTCAGATTTATCTCAACTCGCCAGGCGGAAGCGTATATGCAGGTCTAGGAATCTATGACACCATGCAGTATATCAAACCCGATGTAGCCACAATTTGTACCGGAATGGCAGCCTCAATGGGTGCCGTTTTGCTCTGTGCAGGTGCGCCCGGCAAGAGGTCGGCGTTGCCACATTCTCGCGTGATGATCCATCAACCTTCTGGTGGCGCACAAGGCGTTGCTACAGATATGGAAATTAATCTACGCGAAATGCTGAAGCTAAAAGACGAGCTCTATCACATCATTTCAAAACACTCTGGACAAACCTTTGACAAAGTGCACCAAGACAGCGAACGCGATTATTGGATGATTGCCGACGAGGCCAAAGAATATGGAATGATCGACGAGGTTTTAAGAAGATAAAAATTTTTATTTTTGCATACCTATATATATTACCAAAAAAGGGTTTGATAGTTTATATCAGACCCTTTTTTTTGTATTTTGAGAAACTATTGGGCGAAGGCAGATTTATTTTGATAATTTTTAGTTATTTTTGACATTATTTTGATGAAATGATATTTATTTATCAAGTTTTTATAAATTTAGCAATCAAGTCATGTTATACCACAAATTAGGCAAATTTCCGCAAAAGCGGCACACACAATTTGAAAAACCAAATGGAGGGTTTTATTACGAACAGCTTTTTGGTACAGAAGGTTTTCATGGACATTCCTCCTTGTTATACCACTTGTATCGTCCTACACAAATCAAAGAAATTATAAAATCATACTCGGTCGAGCCCAATATTGCTGTTTCCAAAAACATCAAATCGATGCTCCTCAAAGGCTTTGATTTGCCTGAAGATCAAGATTTTCTTGGCTCGAGAAAACCCCTTTTGGTAAACAAAGATTGCACAATAGGGCTTGCAGCACCACAAAGCTCAATGCGGGATTATTTTTATAAAAATGCCGATGCCGACGAATTGCTTTTTGTACATCATGGCAGTGGCACATTGCGCACGATGCTGGGCAATATTGATTTTGAATATGGCGACTATCTCATTATTCCAAGAGGCGTGATTTATCAAATTGATTTTCAAACCTCACAAAACCGCCTTTTTTATGTCGAATCTTTCTCGCCCTTTTATACCCCAAAACGATACAAAAACGAATCTGGACAACATTTAGAACATTCCCCTTTTTGCGAACGCGATTTTAAGCTACCAACCCATTTAGAAACCCACGATCAAAAAGGAGATTTTTTGATCAAAATCAAAAAAGAAGGCATGATCCACGAAATTGTATATGCTACACACCCATTTGATGTAGTGGGCTGGGATGGCTACAACTTTCCGTACGGCTTTAGCATACACAATTTTGAGCCAATAACAGGTCGTGTGCACCAACCGCCACCGGTGCATCAAACCTTTGAAACCGCCACTTTTGTAGTATGTTCATTTTGCCCTAGGATGTATGATTATCACCCAAAAGCAATACCTGCGCCATATAACCACAGCAACATTGACAGCGATGAAGTGATATATTATGTAGATGGCGATTTTATGAGCCGCAACAATATCGAGCAAGGACATATCACATTGCACCCAAAAGGCATTCCGCATGGCCCCGCACCCGGAGCGATGGAGCGCAGTATTGGACACACACAAACCCTCGAATTGGCCGTGATGGTAGATACTTTTAGACCGCTTATGGTAACAGACGAAGCTATGAAAATAGACGATGGAAAATATTATAAATCATGGTTAGACTAAAAACGTTTTAACCCAAACCCACAAAACATGCAGCCAACAGAATATACATTAGAAAAAATTTTTAGCGAAGCCCAAGATTTCTTACCCCTGTTGGGCACAGATTATGTCGAGTTTTATGTAGGAAACGCCAAGCAATCTGCACATTTTTATAAAACCGCCTTCGGATACCAATCCTTGGCTTATGCCGGATTAGAAACCGGAGTTCGCGACAGAACCTCGTATGTGTTGCAGCAAGACAAGATCAGGCTGGTTTTGACAACCCCGCTCACGGCAAACTCGCCTATAAACGATCATTTAAAAAAACATGGCGACGGCGTAAAAGTGGTTGCACTTTGGGTAAATGACGCCACCGCAGCCTATCACGAAACCACAAGTAGAGGCGCACGCTCATTCATGCCCCCAACAATAGAACAGGATGAACATGGCCAAGTGGTGCGCTCAGGCATATACACCTATGGCGAAACCGTGCATATATTTGTAGAACGAAAAAACTATAATGGCGTGTTTTTGCCCGGCTATATCCCCTGGAAATCAGACTATAATCCAACCCCGGTTGGGCTCAAATATATAGACCACATGGTAGGCAATGTCGGCTGGAACGAAATGAATACTTGGGTCAAATTTTATGAAGACGTGATGGGATTCGTCAATTTTTTGTCCTTCGACGACAAGCAAATTCACACCGAATATTCCGCCCTGATGAGCAAAGTTATGTCAAACGGCAATGGCAGAATCAAATTCCCAATCAATGAACCCGCCAAAGGCAAAAAACGATCTCAAATAGAAGAATATTTAGATTTTTATGGCGGCCCAGGCGTTCAGCATATCGCCATAGCGACAGACGATATAATCGCTACCGTAACCGAACTAAAAGCCCGAGGAATCGAATTTTTGTCGGCACCGCCACACGAATATTACAAAGCAATTCCCGAAAGATTAGGAGTACATTTTGAAATGATGCACGAAGATTTGACCAAAATAGAAGCATTAGCCATTATGGTAGATGCCGATGAAGACGGCTATTTGCTTCAAATTTTTACAAAACCCGTTCAAGACCGACCAACATTGTTTTTTGAAATTATTCAAAGAATGGGTGCCAAAGGCTTTGGAGCAGGCAATTTCAAAGCATTGTTTGAATCCATAGAGCGCGAACAAGCCAAAAGAGGTACGCTATAAATAACTGAAAAACAACATTTTACAACAAATTGAAATAAAATCATTCTGAATTTTTTTTCTTTTTTTGGCGCACACCACCACGTTTCACACACCTGATGTCCCGCTGCACGCTAAATCTTTTTGTTTTTTGAAAAAAACAAAAAGGATACCGCTGCATCGGGGCGAGATCAGACTTTTAGCGTTTTCAAAACGTTACTTTCAAGGCGCAATTATCACCCAAATCAGCAAGATATAATTGCTACTTTTCAATTAATTTTTCCTCTTTTTTCTCATTTGTTAATATGTTTTCTTCGTTGATTGTCTTGTTTTTTGAAGAAATTTTATAATTTATAGAAAAACCAACCTTTCTTGTATCGTATTGACTTTGATAAACAACCGATGTCGCTACTGCTTTCAAATCTTGCCTATTTGTATCAAATATATCATCTGCATAAATCGAAATTGAGAGATTGTTTGACAAGAATTTTTTGGATAATGTGATGTCAACTTGTTCATAAAAAGGTTTTCTCATCAAGTAGAAATAATAGTTTCCACCCGTTGTTGAGGTGTTGTAATTGGTTGTAAAATTAATTGTACCAGGCAAAATTATTTGTGACATTAAGTTAAAACTCCAAAACCCTTTTGTCTCTATTTGTTCTATTTTATACTTTTGGTAGTCTAAATATAGATTGAAAAAATTAATTTCGTCTGGATTAAAATCTAATTTCAAAGTTTCTTTTAGTCCTTTTGTAAATAACATAAAAGGTATTGGGAGCCCAAAGTTAAAATTATGAACTGAAATTTTTGGCTCATTTTCAGACACTTTTGCAATCCCATTTGAAGTTTCTATTATTCTATTTACAACTGGATTTTTGGCATCGTTTCTAGAATATCCAACAAAAAAATATTCCATTGCGCTAATTTTGAACTCAAAATTACTATACAATGTGGGGTCTAAATTTGGATTGCCATAATAATTGATATTTTGATTTTGATAATCCGTGTTGTTTGGATTTAAAGTTGCGGTATTAGGCAAACTTATTTTTTGATTGTAATTTGCATTTACAAAAACCTGCGGTAAAACATTATATCTAAAAGTTACATTTGGAAAAACCCGCATTTGCACAAAAGGATTTAATTTATTTGAAGGCGTATTTCCGCCGATATGATAAGATTCGAGTCTTGCACCCAATATGAAATCAAAATCGTTATAAGACGATTGGAATTCTGTATATCCCGAAATTGTTTTTCTAAAATATTCCAAATTTTGAATATGGAAAGCCTTGGTTTCAAAAATTAATTGGTCTGCCAAAACGCCTAAACTAATTTTTGATTTTTCAAAAATTTGCAGCTCTTGCGAAAAGTCTGTTTTAAATTGATAAAATATTTGTTTTGAATCGTTGTCCAAAACGGGCAAAACGATACCTCGGTTTCTGAACTCGAAATTATTTGAATTCTTGTTAAAGTTTAAAATAAAATCTAATTTTCTTGAGTTATTTTTGAATCTTTTTTGATACACCAACATAACATCACTTCTATATCGCTTTGATTCTGAATCGTCTTTTGAAGTAAATCCAAAACCATTTGCATCAACATTCGCATCGTTATTATTGGTATTGATGTCATAGTTAAGGAGCAAACGGTCTTTTTTGAAATCAAATTTCATAGCGGTTTTCAAAAAATAATAGCGATTTTGTTTGTCAAAATATTGATTTGAAAGCAATGTGTTGTCTGATTCAAATACGGTTTTCTGATAACTTTCATTATGGCTTTGCCCAACCTGTATTTGCCATCCAAGTATATTGTTTTTAGCGTTTATCAAAACACTATTATTGTATTTATTCCTATTTTTGTCATAGTTTGTATTACTATAACCATTTGAATAATTGATTGTTACATATTTTTTTGATTTTTTTGAGGTTATTATATTGATTATAGCGCCGCCAGATGTTGCTGGAAATTCTGCTCCGGGTTGTGTGATGATTTCTACTTTTTCAATTGAATTTGCTGGCAAACTCTCCAAAAACGTGTTTAGCTCGTCTGAGTACATATTTGTTGGTCTAGAGTCCATATAAACTTCGAGCTGTTTGCCCTGATACATCATTCCTGCAATATCGGAGATGATCAAGCCGGGTAGTTTCTTTAATCCTTCCATCAATGTTCCAGAATTCAAATAGGCCTGTCCAGAGAAATTATAAATTGTTCTATCGGCTTTTTGTTCTACTGCTTTTTTCTTTTCTTTGATGATGACCTCCTCGAGTTTTGTGCTTTTTAAGGTGTCGTTCTGCGCGTTTAGATTGTTAAATATTGAAAAAAAAATAAGGATAATGAGGTGTTTTTTTTTCATAATTGGGTTGAATTTTGCTTCTGATTTTGAAAATTATTGGTCTATTTTATCCCCGATGTAGCGGTATCCTTTTTGTTTTTTCTTTTTCAGAAAAAATAAAAAGATATAGCGTGCAGCGGGACAGGTGGTGTGGATAAGGGGTGGTGTGATCCAAAAAAAAAGAAAAATTATTTTTTGTGGATGCCGCTTTTTAGCCACTTTAAATATTCTTGTATATCGGGTGTGTAGCCTATTGGTTGGTTTAGTTTTTGGCCGCTTGTGTTGGTTAAGACATAGAATGGCCGTGCGTTTGAGCTATAATTTTGGCGTTGAAATTCGGTCCATTTTTGTCCTACGGTGGTGATTTTTGACTGGGTTTGTGTCGATGTATATTGCTCTTCTGTTGGAAGTTCTGTTCGCTCGTCGCAGTATAGGGAGATGATTACAACTTGATTTTGTAGCAGCTCAAGCACTTCGGGATTTGCCCAAACGTTGCTTTCCATGAGTCTGCAATTTTGGCAGGCTCGCCCAGTAAAATCGAGCAAAATGGGTTTGTTGACGGTTTTGGCGTATGCTAGCCCTATGGTATAATCTTCAAAAACGACGAGATTGTTTGGCCCTATTGTGGCTCCGTTTGGCAAATTGGTTTGTAGATTTGTGGTGGTATTTGTTATTCCGGCGGGGCTTTCGCTATAGGTTTGTGGTGGTGCAAATGCGCTGACAAGCTGCAAGGGTGCGCCCCAAAGTCCTGGGATCATATAGATTGTAAAGGAGAGTGCGACTAGCCCGGCGAGCATTCTGCCTACGGATATGCTGCTGGTTTCGGTGTCGTGCGGCAGGCGTATTTTTCCGAATAAATAGTAGCTTAAAAGGGCAAATATAGCGATCCAAATGGCCAAAAACACTTCGCGATCGAGCCAATGTGCTTGTAGCACCAAGTCGGCATTTGACAAAAATTTGAAGGCGAGTGCGAGTTCTATAAATCCAAAAACTACTTTTATGGTGTTGAGCCAGCCACCAGATTTTGGTAGATTTGATATGAGATTCGGAAACAGTGCGAGTGATATGAAAGGTAGTGCCAATCCAAATCCAAATCCAAACATGGCAATTGTGAGTAGTGTTGCGCCACCGTCTGAAGACAAAACACTGCCCAAAACAAGACCAAGAGCTGGGCCGGTGCACGAAAATGATACAATAATTAGGGTGAGGGCCATAAAAAATATGCCAATCAAACCGCCCGAATTTGAGGCGTTGTCTGCTTTGTCTGATAGTTTTGTGGGTATTGTAATTTCGAATGCTCCAAAAAACGAGGCGGCAAATACTACAAATACTACAAAAAAGAAGATATTGAGATATACATTTGTAGATATTTCGCTAAAAATATCTGGGCTTAAACTTTCGAATATGTGAAACGGTAGCGATATTAATACGTAAATGGCGATAATGCAAAATCCATAGAAAAATGCGTTAAATCTTCCTTTTGATTTTTGGGCAGATTGTTTTAAAAAATAGCTTACCGTCATTGGAATCATCGGAAAAACGCAGGGTGTAATTGTGGCTAATAATCCGGCCAATAGTGTGGCAAGAAACAGGCTCCAAAATTCTGTTTTTGGAGCTTGTTTTTGGTTTTTTTGGGGTTCGGTTTTGGTATTTTGCTGGTTTTGTGTTGTTGCTTTTGCGCTGGTTTGTATAGAATTTGCTATGGTAACGGTGGCGGTATCTTTGGCTTTTGTTTGAACTTCATCAATGGAGTTTGGCAGTTTGAATTCTAGTTTTTTCTGGTCGTTGATGCAGGATGTTTTGCATACTTGATAGGATATTTGGGCTGTTATCGTGGTTAATTTTGGGTTTGTTCGTTCGATTTTTTGGGTCAAAACGATGTTTTTTTCAAAATATATTTCATCAACACCAAAAACATCATTAAATGCTTTGTGGGTTTTGCTTTCGGCGGTTTTTCCAATCAATTTGTAGTTGTTGTTTTGATTTTGAAAGTCGATTTCTATTGGAAGTGGGCCACCTTCGGGTGTAAATTGTGAATATACGTGCCAATCTTTTTCGATTTGTGCCGTAAAGATTAAATTAAATTGGTTTTGGTTGATTTTTTCAATTTTTGTTGCCCATTTTACGGGTTCCAAAATTTGAGCATTACTATTATTTAAGGCTAAAAAAAGCAGTAGGCTGTATATTATTTTTTTCATGGTATTAGCGATATTTGTAAAATATTTGTTGATTGTTGTGGTTTAAATCTTTCGTCCTGCCGCAAGCCTATTATCCAAACTATTTGATTATCAGAGCACAAAAGCCATATTTGTTGTTTCTCGGTTATAGATAATTTAAGATCTTTAAAAAACTTACTTACTTTTTTGGTCTTGCCATTCATTCCTGTTGGAAAAAAGACATCGCCGTTTTGCCATGTTCGAAGCGTAAGTGGAAATTGTATCTTTTGGGTTTCAACAAATATAGTTTCATTTGAAACAACTTTTGTAGTTGAAACTTCAGAAAATTGTAATTTTATCGGAAAATTAACATTTTTTTGACCTTCCTCAATTAGAATGATTTCGTTTATACCTGTTTTTGACGGAGACAAAATGAGGTGGTTTCTATTTTTTAGTAAAACAAATTCAGGTGCAAAAACTTGCTTTCCGGTTTGTGCGTCCAACAAATCATATACCGATTTCCAATCTGTAAAGCCATATTTTTTGAGCCATTGGTATAAATATGCTTTAAAATTTGTTAGTTCTTTTAGTTTTAGCACATCAAAATAGAGCTTGTTCTCGGTCTCTAATACTACGTTTTTGAACATCAAATCTACGGCATCTTTTACCAAACTTTCGGTTTCTTGGAGGTTTTTTTGTGTTTTTTGAAAAGCTTCCAAAAAATGGCTGTCTATTTTTTTTAAGGGTGGCACAACAGTGTGTCGAATTTTATTTCGTAAATAATAATCCCCGTTATTGCTGCTATCTTCTCGCCACTTCAGCATGTTTTGTTGTGCAAATGTTTCCAATTCTATGCGAGAAAACGGCAGTAATGGTCTGATTATATGGTTGTTTTGATTTAAAATTCCAGTTAATCCGTCTAATCCAGTACCGCGGGAAAGATTGATTAAAAATGTTTCTAAATCGTCATCTGCATGATGTGCTGTCAGCACATAGTCGAATTGATGTTTGTTACAAATTTCTGCAAACCAATCATAGCGCAATTTTCGGGCTGCAACCTGTATAGATAAATGGTTTTTTTTTGCATACGATTCGGTGTCAAATGATTTGACAAAACATCTTGTTTGGGTGTCTTTGGCATGTTGTTCTACAAATTCTTGGTCGGCATCACTTTCTGCATCTCGAAGTTTAAAATTGCAATGAATTATGGCAATGTTGGGATTTAATTTTGCCATCAAATCCCACATTACCATGCTGTCTAATCCGCCACTAACTGCCAAAAGGATGTCCTTTTTTACCAAAAACGGCCAATTTTGATGAATATGGT
This sequence comes from Bacteroidota bacterium, assembly GCA_031384845.1. Lineage (GTDB taxonomy): Bacteria > Bacteroidota > Bacteroidia > Flavobacteriales > Flavobacteriaceae > Flavobacterium. The sequence continues at coordinate 28,719 of JANNBA010000040.1, read as the reverse complement.
TTTTAAAATTCTCAATCATTTTCAAAAGGTATTAAAAGTTCATACCAAGCTAAAATTTCGGCTATCGTGCGACTTTGATTGTCTAGGCCGGCGTACACCAAAGTTTGGCTTTTTATTTCGTCTTTTGCTAATTTTGCAAAATATTGCATCCCGTCAAACCATTTTGGCTTGATGGTTTCTGTAGATTTTATTTCGATTACATTTAGCAAAAAATCGTCTTGTCGTAGCAAATCCACTTCATGACCTGCAGAATCTCGCCAAAACCAAAATTCTTGCCCAAGATTTTGATGATAATTTTGTTTGATGTATTCTGAAACAATCATGTTTTCAAACAGATTCCCTTTGTAGGCGTTGTTTTTAATTTGATCCACATCTTTTATTTTCAACAAATGACACAATAAACCGGTATCATAAAAATACATTTTCGGACTTTTTACAACACGTTTGTCAAAATTTTTATAATATGGTTGCAACAGATGAATGATATAGCTGCTTTCTAACACCGACAACCAGGCTTTTGCGGTTGGTTGTGTAATATTACAATCGTTTGCAATCGAATTCAAATTGAGCAATTGCCCGGCTCTCGATGCGCACAATGTCAAAAATGTTCTGAAAGACCGAATGTCTCTAATATTGACAATCTCCATAATGTCTCGTTCTACATAAGTTTGTATGTAGTTGTTATAGAATGATTTAGTTGGTATGTCTCGGTCAAAAATAGCGGGATAAAAGCCTTTCAGCATGGCATTTATATAATTTTTTTCTAACAAATTTTCTGATTTCAATTCTACAAAATCTAACGGAAAAAGTTTGAAAATCGCTACACGACCCGCAAGACTTTGCGTGATGTTTCGCATCAAATAAAAATTTTGTGACCCCGACAATATAAATTGTCCCATAATTTTTTCTTCATCAACAATGACTTGAAGATATGAAAATAGTTCGGGAACTCTTTGTGCTTCATCAAAGATACAATATGTGCCGTATTCTTTCAAAAAACCTTTTGGATCTGTTTCAAAAAAACGCCTTGCTTCTGGACTCTCTAAATTCACATATTTATACTCTGGAAAAAGCTCTCTTAGCATGGTTGTTTTTCCAGATTGTCTTGGGCCAGTTACTGCTATAATTGGATACATTTTTTTTGAAATGTTTATCTCTTTTACAATTGTTCTGTTTATTGCCATAACTCTCTGATTTTAAAATGCAAATATACTATTTTATTTTAATAAATCTATTTTTATTTTGAAATTACACGGCTTCTATTTTGAAATTACATGGCTTCTATTTTGAAATTACATGACTTCTATTTTGAAATTACATGGCTTCTATTTTGAAATTACATGGCTTCTATTTTGAAATTACATGGTATTTAATGCTCCAAAACACGCCTCAATGCTTTTGCTTTTAACAGGCATTCTTGATATTCTTTTTCGGGATCAGACATCGCCGTTATGGCACTTCCTACAGAAAATGATAAAAATTTATTTTCTTTATTGTATAAAATGCTTCTAATGACAACATTAAAATCAAAATTATTGTTTGGTTCAAAATATCCAACAGCACCACTAAACAAGCCACGACGGCTTTCTTCGAGCGACTCAATGATTTTCATTGCAGCAATTTTTGGTGCCCCTGTCATACTTCCCATCGGAAATGTAGTTTTGATAGCATCAATAGCGGTGTATTTTGGGTCTAATCTTGAAGTAATCGTAGAAATCATTTGGTGCACCTGCTCAAAAGGATACACTTTGCACAATTCAGTAACCAAAACAGTTCCTTTTTGGGCGGTTCTAGAAAGGTCGTTACGTACCAAATCGGTTATCATAATGTTTTCTGACCGCTCTTTTTGATCGGATGCTAATTGAATTTTTGAATTTTGATCTTCAATTTTATCCAAAAATCTTTTTGAAGTTCCTTTTATGGGTTGCGATACCAACAAATCATTATTTTTTTTGAGATATCGCTCTGGCGATGCAGATAGTAAATAATGATTTTTGTTTTTAAAAAAGACAGAAAACGGTGCTTTTGAAATTTCGTTCAGTTTTTGAAATTTTTCGAGTGGATTTATATCACAATTTTCTGCAAAAAAAGACATGCAAAAAGTAGTTTCATACACTGCTCCTTGCTGGATATATTCAAGAATTTTTTTGACTTTTGAAACATAAGTATCTTTTGTAATTTGTTGATTCAAAACAACTTTAGACGGTGTAAACTCTTTTTTTACATAGGCTTGAATCTCAAGCAAATCACTATCAATCTCGTCATCACAAAGATGAAGATATAGTATTTGAAGTTGATTTTGGTTGAAAACAAATATTTTTTTTGGCTGAAAAAAAAACAGGTCTGCAAACCCCAAACCATCAAAATTTTGAGAACTCAAATCCTCGATGTCGTTTTTTAACTCATAAGACAAATACCCAAAAAGCCAGTCATTGCTAATTTGTTGGTATTGTTTCAAATCTTCAAAAGCATTTTTAAAATCGGTTTTTAGCGATGTAAACGCATCTACGGCAATCGCACACTCAAAATTTGAAAACTCTTGTGGATATTGGTTGCTGTCCAAAAAAACTATTTCTCTAAACTGCTGCGCCCAGCCCAACAGTTGCTGTTTGAAAACCGCAGGATTGTCTATTAGAATGGATCTTGAAGTTCTCACAATAGGTTTATTAAGCGATTGGCGGCTTTTTGTTAAACGAAAAAATTATTTTTCAAATTCTTTCAATGTTTTTATAATAATACTCACGCAATCAAGCAATTGTGCTTCGGTCATCACCAGTGGTGGCGCAAATCTAATGATGTTGCCGTGGGTTGGTTTGGCAAGCAGTCCATTGTCGCGCAATGCCATACAAATGTTCCATGCGGTGTCGCTTTCTTCGGTATCGTTGATTACAATGGCGTTTAGCAATCCGCGACCACGCACCAAGGTTGCTATAGTAGATGTTTGTATATATTGGTTGATTTTGTCACGAAACAATTTGCCTAAAGCACGAGCGTTTTGCGCCAGATTTTCGTCATCTACAACCTGAAGTGCCGCCACAGCCACGGCTGCTGCAATAGGGTTTCCGCCAAAGGTAGAGCCGTGTTGCCCTGGCTTGATCACATTCATGATGGCATCGTTTGCCAAAACCGCCGAAACGGGATAGGCACCGCCGGAGAGGGCTTTTCCTAAAATCAAAATGTCTGGAGAGGCATAGGTAGCCTGTTTTTCGCAATGATTCTGACAATCGCACTCACCACAAACCGCCAAAAGCGACCCGGTTCTAGCGATTCCGGTTTGAATTTCGTCTGCAATAAAAAGCACATTATGTTGGTTGCAAAGTGCTTTTGCACGTTGCATATAATCGTTTGCTGGCGTATATACGCCTGCTTCGCCTTGAATAGGTTCTACCAAAAAACCGGCAATATTGGGGTTGTTTTCTAATGTATTTTGTAAGGCATCAAGGTCGTCATAAGCAATTTTTATAAATCCGGTGGTGTATGGGCCAAAATTTTTACGCGCATTTTCATCATTAGAAAACGAAATAATAGTAGTAGTTCGCCCGTGAAAATTGCCGTCACAAACTACAATTTGTGCTTCGTGCTCGGCGATTCTTTTTACTTCATAAGCCCATTTTCGACATAATTTCAACGCGGTTTCAACGGCTTCGGCACCTGTATTCATAGGCAAAACTTTGTCAAACCCAAAATAATTTGTCAAAAATTGTTCATACGGACCCAACTTATCGTTATAAAATGCGCGCGAGGTTAAGGTCAATGTTTGCGCTTGATCTATCATCGCTTGTACAATTTTTGGGTGGCAATGACCTTGATTTACAGCAGAATAGGCCGACAAAAAATCATAATATTTCTTGCCTTCAACATCCCAAACAAACACGCCTTCGCCTTTGCTTAGAACTACCGGAAGTGGGTGATAATTGTGTGCGCCATACTTGTTTTCGGCGGCAATAATATCGGCCGAAGCCATTTCTTTTGAAACTAACATCTAATATATATAAGTATAAATTTTATCTATTCCTGCTTTTGGAGAGAAATCATCCATGATTTTTATTTGTAAATTTTCAAATTTGCCATAAAAGAAGCGCCCCTATTAAGGCCTTCGCTTTCTGCAAACAAAAACCCGTCGGCCATTTTTACAATCTCTTTGCAAAGATATAAACTCGAACTTTGCATTCTGTCTTTTTGGTCAACAATACCGGTTTTATTAAATCGCGAAAACATATCTATATTTTTGCTTGCATCAAATCCGGTGCCATAATCGATGACAGAAAATTCTAATTTTGAATTTCTACGTTTGATTTTTATAACAACTTCGTCCCCGGGATTAGAAAATTTTATAGCATTGTCTATCAAATTATCTAAAACCTGAAGCAACAATTCTTGGCTAATTTTAAGTTTGGCCTCTACGACAGCCTGTTCAATTTTGAGTGTAAGCTGTTTTGATTTTGCTTTAAGTTCAAAGTTCTTTTTGATTGCCGTTAAAACGACATTAAAATTGATGTTCTTTATTCTGAAATCTTTTTTAGAAATGGCTTCTTCATCTTTCAACGAAACGATAACACCGTCTATAAATTCTGCTTGATTTTTTGAATTTTCTATCAATTGATGCGCAAAATTGGCGTGCAAATCATCCGGATTTTGATCCAAAATATCTTGTGCAATTTGAGCTGGTTTTGCCGTAAACTCTTTCATCTCGTGTGTCAGCAAATGTAACAAATCTTGTTTTTCTACCAATAATTTTTCTTGCAACTTGATCATAACCTGTATGTTGTGCATCAAATTGCCAATTTCGTCTATAAAATGATTGGGCAAGTTTGGGATGGTTCTATAATCGCGATATTTTGAAATGGCTTTTGAAGAAACCTTGATTGGATCTATTATTTTTTGAATAAAAACAAAAAACCCAGCTAACATCACAAAAAATGCAATCAATGCTAAAACACCAAAAAGCGATATTGGGAAAAAGATATTTTTATAAAAAGTAAAGCACAAAAACAACCCGAAAAACGGAATTACTAATCCTATAATTGCTATAAAAAAAATCTTAAACGCATAGTTTTTTTTCAAAAAAAAGATTTGAGATAATTTAGTATATAGTTTCATAGCGACTAATTTGATTAAAATTCTGTACAAATATAATTTTTAATTGAAACTATAAAAATTAATTAGACTAATTAGTCAAAAAAATGATACAATCGCTTATTTTTGCGCAATGGGAAGAAAAAATACAGACAAAATTGTTTTTGATAATATACGTGTTCTTGATGCTGGAGCCAAAGGTGTTTCTGTAGCAAAGGCACCCGACGGCAAAGTTATTTTTATACCAAATGTGGTGCCTGGTGATGTGATTGATGTGCAAACTTTAAAGAAAAGGAAAGCTTATTATGAAGGCAAAGCCGTTCGATTTCATGAGCTTTCAAGCCATCGAATCACGCCGGTATGCGAGCATTTTGGGGTTTGCGGCGGTTGCAAATGGCAAAATATGAACTATAATCAACAACTTGTTTTTAAACAAAACGAGGTCAAAAACCACCTTCAACGTATCGGAAAGGTTGAATTGCCGGATTTTGAACCAATTTTGGGCTCGCAAAATCAGTTTTTTTATAGAAACAAAATGGAATTTAGTTTCTCTAATGCACGTTGGCTTACAGAGCAAGAAATTGGTACCGTTGGCAATTTAGACAACAAAAATGCACTGGGCTTTCACATTCCAAAAATGTGGGACAAGATTTTGGACATCAACAACTGTCATTTGCAAGCCGATCCTTCCAATCAAATTAGAAATGCCGTAAGACAATTTGCCATTGATCACGATATGGCTTTTTATAACCCTCGAAATCACGAAGGTTTTTTGAGAACATTAATGATTAGAAGTTCGTCAAAAGGCGAAATAATGGTTTTGTTTCAGTTTTTTGAAGATCAAAAAGAAAATCGCAATAAGATATTGTCGTATTTGAAAGATACTTTTCCTGAAATTACATCACTGCAATATGTGATTAATGCCAAGCAAAACGATACAATCTATGACCAAAACATTGTTTTGTATCACGGGCGCGATTATATTTTGGAAGAAATGGAAGGTTTGCAGTTCAGCATAAATGCCAAATCTTTTTATCAAACCAATTCGGTCCAAGCGTATGAATTATATAAAATCACACGTGATTTTGCAGGTCTAACAGGCACCGAAATCGTCTATGATTTATATACCGGAACCGGCACAATAGCCCAATTTGTGGCAAAATTGGCCAAGAAAGTTGTTGGCGTAGAGAGCGTACCAGAGGCGATCATAGATGCAAAGGAAAATGCAAAGCGCAACAACATCACTAACTGCGACTTTTTTGTGGGTGATATGAAAGTAGTATTTAACGATGCTTTTATTGCCCAAAATGGCCATCCAGATGTGATTATTACAGATCCACCGCGCGATGGGATGCACGCAGCCGTTATTGAACAAATCTTGAAAATTGCACCCGCAAAAATTGTTTATGTAAGCTGCAATTCTGCCACGCAAGCACGAGATTTGGCATTGTTAGACGCTGTATATCAAGTAACTCGTGTGCGACCCGTTGATATGTTTCCGCAAACACATCATGTAGAAAACGTAGTGCTTTTAGAAAAAAGAACCTAAATTTTTTGTCATGAACCTAAAGAATATATTTGTTTTAATTGGGATATTGTCCCTATTTGGATGCGAAAAAGACGATGTGTGTGATGCAACAACCCCAACAACGCCTCGGCTTGTAATTTCTTTTTTTGATTATGCCAACCAAGCAAATCCTCGAAACGTAACCAATCTAAAAATCATTGGACATTTGATGACCTCGGCATTAGTGCTCACACCAACAGCCACAGACGATTCAAAATATCTTACAAATGCAAACAAAATTGCCATTCCGTTGCAAACCGATGCCAATTTGACCCAATTTGAATTTGTTTTGAACGCCACCACTGACCTCACAAAAGCAACTGATGATTTGCAGTTCAACTATTCAAAAACAGATGTATTTGTATCAAGAGCCTGCGGATTCAAAACCATTTTTGACCTTTCCGAAACCAATCTACCCTCGTTTGTAATCAACAACGACCCAACCAAAAACGCTGGCAATTGGATCAAAAAAATCGAATTAGTGCAGCCCAAAATCAACACAGAAAATGAAACACACCTCAAAATATTTTTTTAGCATCGTGTTGATAATGTGTTGTTTGAACACATTTTCGCAAGAAAAAAAACAAGACAGCTTGCAGGCAAAAACCGAGCGATATGGATTGCGGTTTGGTATAGATTTGTATAAAATAGGCAAAAGCATTGCAGACAAAAACTATAAAGGAATAGAAATTGTAGGAGATTATCGCATCACAAAAAAATATTTTTTGGCCGCCGAAATAGGTACAGAAAGCAAAACAGATCAAGACAAACTACTAAATTTTAGTACAAACGGCACCTATTTGAAAGCCGGTTTTGACTATAATGCCCACGAAAATTGGCTCGATTTAGAAAACATGATCTATTTTGGGGTGCGATATAGTGCCAGTACATTTTCGCAAAAAATCAACAGCTACACCGTTTACAACCAAGACCATTATTTTGATGCCGCACCACCAATTATGGCCAATCAAAAATTTGATGGATTGACCGCACAATGGCTCGAAGTTGTGTTTGGACTCAAAACTAGGGTTATAAACAACATTTTTGTAGGATTCAGTTTGCGTACCAATATGTTGATTGTAAACACCAAACCTGACAATTTTGATAACCTATATATACCAGGATTCAATAGCACTTATGATGGCAACTTTGGAGTGGGGTTTAACTACACGGTTTCCTATTTGTTTCCTTTTTATAAAAAAATAACTCAAAAATAAGTTTTGTTTAAGGCCTAAAATTTCAAATTGATATTAAATCAAAATACAAAATCATCTATTCTACTTTCAAAATCACGGGTAATATGAATTGGGTTTTTACAGGAATTCCACGTTTTAGAGCAGGGTTTATTTTAGGAAAATGTACCAGCCTCACTTTCAAAATACTGTCGATTTTTATAGCATCATATACCAAACTATCTTTTTTAAACTCTGGCTCAAAAGTCAAGGTTGCATCAGCAGAAACAGTCACTTTCACCTCTATTGTATCTAATTTTGGGTACAAAACCTGTAAGGTATCTGAACTTAATTTTTGCTGAATCAGTTGTGTTAAAATTTCAAAAAAACACTGATTTCGTTGCGTTTTATCTACAATTTTGTCGCAATCTGCTACTGAGGGCATCTCGTCAACCTCGTTCCAATTGATGCTCTTGAGTTCTTTTTTTAATAGAATATTCTTATTGGGCACTCGATTTTCAAACCACTGACATGATTGAATTAAAAAAATAAAAAATAAAAAATATTTTGGCTTCATTTTTGACAAACTATAATAAAAATTAAATCATTACATTTAATTTTCAAATATAATACTTTTTTTGTTATGGATTTTTTACTCTTAATTATCGGGTTTTTGTGTATGGTGGTGGGTATTTTGGGCAGCGTATTGCCAATTCTTCCCGGGCCAATCATGAGTTGGATAGGGTTGTTTTTGCTTTATTTTACAAAAACTGTTCCGCAAAACAATTGGATTCTGGGTATCACTTTCATCGCTACAATTGCCATTACAATCCTTGATTATACCATTCCGGCAAAGGGAGCAAAACGATTTGGAGGAAGCCGATATGGCGTTTGGGGCACAAATATTGGCTTGATTATGGGTCTTTTTTTTCCGCCAATTGGCTTTATAATCGGACTTTTTGTTGGTGCGTTTGTAGGCGAAATCTGTTTTAACCCAAAAGACCAAAACCGAGCTTTGAAAGCTGCTTTTGGTGCTTTTTTAGGCTTTTTGACCTCTGGATTTATCAAACTTATTCTCGGTCTAGCTTATCTCATTTTGTTTGTAATAATTGCTTGTCAATATTTTTTGTAAAATTATCGTTTTACTAATTTTTTCACAATTCGCTCTTCCTTATCAGTTGTGATTTCTATGGCATACAATCCAATTGCATAACCAGTCAAATCAATGGTTTGGATATTAATACCGCTAACCTTTTTGCTCAATATTATTTTGCCTAAATAATCATAAACTTTAATTGCAATTATCTTATCCATGCTGTTTTGCAGCGCAATATTGACTACATCAAAAGTTGGATTTGGATAAAAAACTACATCTCGATTCTCAAAATCGTCTGTAGATAATGGCACCACAAATTCTGTCAAAAAAGTATTTGTAATCACGGCCGGATTAAAATCAAAATAAATCGAAGCTGCATTTGTGATAATGTCTGATACAGCAAATCCTGGTTTTGGTTTTATCGAAAAAGTGATATACCCTTTGCCTACATTTGTATTGGCAATTGAGGCTGGTAATTGAATGTTTTCAAAATCCCAAATCAACTGGTTTCCAATGCGATCCATAGTATAAAGATGGCTTGCATCAATCATTTTGATAGAATTTTCATCTAATTTTGAATCCAAAACATCTGTTATTTTTACGTTTATTGCACTCGCTGTCCCAGTGTTTTCAAATCTGACGGTATAGGTCAAAAAATCGTTTGAATCAAAAGACGAAAACAAAATTTTATCGCCATGTGCTTCCATTTTGTCATTTGGATCAAAAGAACCAATAACAATTTGGGATGAAATACTAGAATTATTGCTTTCTACAACGTCATTTTGACCCAAAATTGATACCGAATTCACCAAAACATCGCCCAAGTTTACCGCCGGAATTGTAGGGATTTGCATCGTTACAGTTAGCCATCGTGTTTCAAAAGGTAGCAAATTACTAAAAACATAATCAAATCCTGTCGCAGATACCGTTGCACCCGCCTCAGAAATATTGGTGATGCTAACCGAAGGGTCTTTTTCAAAATGAATAGTTCCGGTTGCCATCGTTTGACTGCCCAAATTGGCATATAATATTTTTTCTTTGTATGAAAATCCCGGACGTGGCTGCTGTATCGGAATAATCGTGGTTCCTAAATCATTATAGCTTTGAACTACCGAAACCGGAAAATTATAGGTTGTCATCCCCCCACCAGCAACGACACTCACATTGTCATAATCTGTAGTCAAGAGGTTATAATTGTTGCTATAATTTGGGTCAATCGTATAGCTCAAATGATAACTATTTGATGGGTTTATGTCATAAATTTTATAAATACCTGTTGGCGATATTACATGATGCGAAAGACCATTCATTCCAATTTGATAATGAAATTGTCCTAAAGGAAAATTAATTTCGTCATTATCTTGAACACTATTATTGTTAGTGTCAACAAAAGCATTCATTTTTAGTCCGCTGCAATTGATACCACCTTGATTGGTGGTCGAAAGCTCAGAAATTTTGACAAATCCTGCTTGGTTGCTAAAATTGGTTACCATAATCAAATAATATTGTCCGTCAATAGCATTTGAAATCACAGGAAATTCTGTAGCTGCCGCAGAATAGCTGCAACTTACAATCTTGTCTGCCGTAAGTTGGTTATAACAGGGCGAGCTTGGGCTCGAATATGGCCCATAAACCACATAATCAACATCTGTGGCAGTGCCTGTAAAATCTACCGAAAAATTTTGCTCAATCTTCAAATTGATATTTCCAGATTGACTTATTGGCAAATAAAACCAAGTTGGGTTGGGGTGTGTTGCCAAGCATCCATATACTGCACCCGGTTCAGAAATTGAAACGTTTTGAGTATTGGCAAACGGAACACCTAAAGCTTGACAAAGCGAATTGGCCTGAATACAATTAGAAGCCGTATTGCAATTGATATGCGTGTGCAACTTCATCACATAAATACTGTCGCAACCTATTATATTAGTCTCACGTACCCAAATATTGGTGTTTTGAACCGATATTGGAACCACATAAGCAGTTGGGTTTTGTAGCACACCAAAATTTGAAGCAGCATTATTATAATCTGTAAAATAAGTCAATGGATTGGTAGTATTCAATTGTGCTTGAACTGTGGTCAAATCAAAAGTAACACTGCCATCGTTATTGTCATCACACTGATCAAGGTTTATTTCGAGCGGCGAAACAACCCAAGACGAAACACCAATCGTAAAATTTAGAGTTTGATAGGTTTGGTCAGCTATTTTGGTAAGTCGAACATAAATAAAAACAGCTCCCTCTGTCATGCAATAGTCCGAGGTCAATATATTTGTATTGTTTTCGGCATCAAACTGGGTCAAAAAATAACCAATCGTATAAGCAGTTGGGTCTAGGCTACCAATAATTGGATTGTTGTTTACATTCAAATCAAAGCAAGCAGTTGCGCCAAATTCTACGCATTGTGACAAATGTTGTGGTATGCCCACAACTTGACAAGAAGTAATTTGTATGGTAATTGGCGAAATGCTAAAACAGCCTCCCAAATTGGTAGCTTTTGCATATATGACTTGTTGATTTTGAGCAGTAAACGAATTGCTTTCAATTGGATTCACGCCATTTTGAGCATCGCTTTGTGATAAAAAGAACTGAAATGACAAAGTGTTTGGATCTGTAAGCACATTTTGGTAAGCCTTTTCGGCAAGGCTACCGATACTTATAGTAGTAATCCCTGTATTTGGAGCGGTTTCGCAACTTTCAAAAACAAATTCGGATACAACCGGCGACGCAACAACGTGAATATTAAACGAACTCAATTGATAATTCTGCGAGCTCAAGTTTACCAATCTCCCATAAACAGTTTGTGTTTGAATAGCAGCACAATAATATCCCGGATTTGCAATAGGATTCATCCCAAGTTGCGCATCCGTAGGAGTGATATGATAGGTCAATAGATAGTTGTTTGGGTCTAATGTACCCATAATTATATCGTTGTTTTGCATCAGATTAAAACAACTCAAAGTGCCATTTACAGCACAGGTATAAAGGTCTTGCGGAGAGCCTGGAGTTGGCTCGACAACACAATTTTGAATATGCAAATTCAAATATGACAAACGAGAGCAATTTGTGCTAATTCGAACCGCTTTTACAAAAAGTGTTTCTGTATATGGCATCATATTTTGATATGGCATTGCAGCATTTATTTGATTGATTCCAGCCAAAGCGTCAGATTGAGAGTGGTAAAAAGCAACCGTATTTTGACCGTTTTCAGACCAATTACTTTCAAAAAGTTGTAGTGGCTCAAAGTTTGTAAATCCATCATAAGTTGGGTCATAATCACATGCGGCGATTGTGAGATCCAACTGATTTGGCAAATCGGCAACCGTCAAATAATAATTAGAATATTGAATTTGTGCGGTGATGGTATTGGTTACCGAAACAAAAATCAATTGCGGATTACTGATGTTGATATATGGACTCTGTAGTTCGTTTTGTCCATTCACCATATCAGCCTGCGTCAAAAAATGTCTTACAATAAAGTTGGGCGAGTTTAACCCTGCCGTTATTTCTGTGCCAATTTCGCTCAAATAAAATGCCGCGGCTGCAGTTGCTCCAGCACCATTTGGATTGCTATTACAAGCATGATTAAATTGGGTTGGAGTAATCAAAACTTGTGCAAAAACGGTTGCAAAAGACAACATAAACGTCAATAATAGTAATGTTTTTTTCATAATAATAGTATAAAATAATGTTTATTTTTAAAAATAAATTCTTACAAAAGGCATAAAGGCTTCAGTATATATGTTATCTTCATTTTTGAAGAGCAAATTATATCGTGCGCCAATAGTTACATTTCCAGTTCGATATCCACCGCCAACAAACAAGCCAGTGCTCCAAAAACCATTTTTGGAAGTGGCAACAGTAGCGTTTTCATAGCTGCTATTTACCCGCAGTTGCTCTAACTCTGCCGAAAGCTGAATTTGTGGTGTTGGATTGGCAAGCCCTATCAAATTGACCCCATAAGTATAGGTTGTAAAACCTCTATTTGAGTGGGTATAAGTGCCCTGAAGCCCAGTTCCGGCCGAAAAATATTCGTTGAAATTATAAATAGCACTTGGCGAAAAACTGATATTTGTGATGCCATTGCCCACACTTAGACCAAATCCACCGCCAAATTGAACGTGTTTCCAAAAATCAGTTTGTACGGTCGGTATTGCTTTTTTTTGCGAAAAAACAGCCGTTGTAATTAACAAAAATGAAACCAAAAACAGGTAGGTTTTGCTATTAGAAATAACTTTTAATGTCATAAGTGAAGTTGCTATAATTTTGGGATAAATATATAAAATTTAACCACATTTGCAAAATCTATATTTTGTGAAATTTTCGCTTGGTAGAATGAATTATTTTTTGTCTAAATCTTTGTTCAAATCGCTTAATCGAGAAGCAAATGATTCTATTCTTGAAAATTAAAAAACCACCTTCATAAAATTAAAATAATTCATGCAAAAAATGTATTTTTGCAGGATATTTAGGTTTTAATTTAAAAAATAAAAATAAAATAGCAAGTAATGCTTTGGTTTTAGGACAAACAAACAAATCAGCATCACTTTTCAAATATTAAAAAAACAGTATTACAACATATTTATGGATAGTTTTTCCTTTTTAAACGCAGCACACACCGAGTTTTTTGCCGATTTATACGATCAATATCTTCAAAATCCAGATAGTATCGAGCCTTCTTGGCGCAGTTTTTTTCAGGGTTTCGATTTTGGAATGACCACTTACAACGAACAAAATGCGGTAGATCAATTGGCGAATTTTGCCTCGCAAAATGCAGATAGTCAATTGGTTTCGTCAAAATTACAAAAAGAATTTAATGTCTTAAAATTGATAGATGGTTATCGAACACGCGGTCATTTGTTTACACAAACAAACCCCGTTCGAGAACGAAGAAATTATTTTCCAACCTTGGAATTAGAAAATTTTGGGCTGTCCAACGATGATTTAAACACCGTTTTTGATGCTGCCAAAATATTAGGACAACAACCCAAATCGCTTCAAGAAATCATAGCACACCTCGATCGTGTCTATTGTCAGCATATTGGTATCGAATATATGTATATGCGAAATCCTGAGCTGATTCAATGGGTTCAAAACAAGCTAAACAACAACGACAACCAACCCAATTTTGACAATAATCAAAAGAAAATTATTCTCGAAAAACTCAATGAAGCCGTATCATTTGAAAATTTTTTGCACACAAAATATGTAGGGCAAAAACGATTTTCGCTCGAGGGTGGCGAGTCTATCATTCCAGCAATCGACGCATTAATTGAAGCCGCTGCAGACAAAGGTGTCGAACAATTTGTGATGGGAATGGCGCATCGTGGAAGACTCAATGTTTTGGCTAATATTTTTAGAAAATCTACCCAAGATATTTTTTCAGAATTTGACGGAAAAGATTATGACCAAGAATATTTTGACGGCGATGTCAAATATCATTTAGGCTTGACCTCTGACCGCAAAACGCGTTCGGGCAAACATATAAATATCAATTTGGCACCAAATCCTTCGCATCTTGAAACCGTAGGTGCTGTAATTGAAGGAATTACCAGGGCCAAACAAGACAAATATTTTCCAAACGATTTTTCAAAAGTGCTTCCAATTGCCGTGCATGGCGATGCTGCAATAGCAGGTCAAGGCATCCTCTACGAAATTGTTCAAATGGCACAACTTGACGGATACAAAACTGGTGGTACCATCCATATTGTCATCAACAATCAGGTAGGATTTACAACCAATTATCTCGATGCCCGCTCCTCGACCTATTGCACAGACGTTGCCAAAGTGACACTATCGCCGGTTTTGCACGTCAATGCAGACGATGCCGAAGCAGTGGTTCATGCGATGCTTTTTGCATTAGATTTTAGAATGCAATTTGGGCGTGATGTTTTTATTGATCTTTTGGGCTATCGAAAATATGGTCATAATGAGGGCGATGAACCCCGATTTACACAACCACTTTTGTACAAAATTATTGCAAAACATCAAAATCCAAGAGATATTTATGCCGAAAAATTATTGTCGCAAAACGTTATTGATGCCCAGTTTGTAAACGAATTAGAAACGTTATACAAACAAGATTTGGATGACAATCTTGAAGCCTCTCGCAAAAAATCGCTCACCATTATCACCCCTTTTATGCAAAATGAGTGGAATGGATTTGTGCAAGTTTCAGACCAAGTGATGCAACAAAAAGTGAACACTACCTTTGACAAAAAAGTTTTAGACGAACTCATTATTAGCCTTTCGACTTTGCCATCAGACAAAAAATTTATCAACAAAATTTCAAAAATTGTATCTGATAGAAAAACGATGTATGATAACAATACAATCGATTGGGGAACCGCCGAAGCACTAGCTTATGGCACGCTTTTGACTGAAGGTTTTGATGTGAGAATCTCTGGTCAAGACGTGGAGCGAGGCACTTTTTCGCATCGTCATGCCGTTGTAAAAGTAGAAGATTCTGAAGAAGAAGTTGTATTATTGGACACCATCAAAAACAAAAAAGGTCAGTTTAATATTTTTAATTCCTTACTTTCAGAATATGGCGTTTTGGCGTTTGATTATGGCTATGCGCTTACAAACCCAAACACACTCACAATTTGGGAAGCCCAATTTGGAGATTTTTCAAACGGCGCACAAATTATGATCGATCAATATATATCTTGTGGCGAAGACAAATGGAACAACCAAAATGGTATTGTTTTGCTGCTGCCGCACGGCTATGAAGGTCAGGGTGCCGAGCATTCGTCTGCGCGAATGGAACGCTATTTGCAACTTTGCGCCAGACACAATATGTATGTAGCAGATTGCACCACACCGGCCAACTTTTTTCACTTGTTGCGTCGTCAAATGAAAACCAATTTCCGCAAACCCTTGGTTGTTTTTACCCCAAAAAGCCTTTTGCGTGATCCACGATGCGTGTCCACTCAAGCAGATTTGGCACAAGGATGTTTTCAAGAAACAATCGACGATATTTTGGTAGATAAAACCCAGGCCAAAACACTTGTTTTTTGTACCGGAAAATTTTATTATGATTTGACTGCAGAGCGCGAAAACCTGAAAAGATTTGATGTAGCCATTGTTCGTATCGAACAATTATTTCCGCTTCCTGCAGCACAACTCAAAGATATTATAGCACTTTATCCCAATGCAGACGACTATGTTTGGGCACAAGAAGAGCCAAAAAACATGGGAGCCTATAGCTTTATGCTCATGAATTTTGATTGGATTAAGTGGAGATTAGCGTCGCTAAAAGCCTATGCTGCTCCAGCCGCAGGTAGCTATACCCGTGCCAAACGCCGCCATGCAGACGCAATTAGAATGGTGTTTGACAAAAACTTGTTTCGTGACTCCCTAAATTGATAGATTTTTTTGCGATTTTGATGTCAACGTAACATTTTTTATAAATTTTTAGCTGCGTATTTTTATAAAAGTATCAAATCCAATATTTCAAATTTGTTGTATTCAATTTTTATAGCTACTTTTGGCTAAATAATTTTAATTATTGAAACAAATTGACACAATTTTGTGAATAAAACAAAACAATGAACAACAAGAAATATTTTTATTCGATCGGGCTACTGTTTTTTTTAGTATCCTGTGTGCCAACCCAAGATTTGATTTATTTGCAAAACAAAAGCAAAATTGCCACTATAAACCCAATAGTTTCAAAACCGTATCGGTTGCAAACAAACGATGTTTTGTCTATTACTATCAAAGCAACCGACCCAAAATTGGTAGCCATTTTTAGTCCGAGTTCTACAACCGACGGAGTAGGAGGAGGCATACAATCCGAACAGTCTGCCTATTATAATGGTTTTACTATAGACGATCACGGCAATATTAGAATGCCAATTATTGGCAATATTCAAGTTATTGGTCTTACACTCGAGGAACTTCGTGTTAAAATAGAGAAAGAACTTTTGGACACCTATTTTAAAAAAGAGGCTGGTATTTTTGTAAACGTAAAACTATCAGGATTGCGCTTTACAATAAATGGCGAAATTGGCGCTCCAGGTACCAAAACGATGTTTCAAGAAAAGTTAAATTTGCTTGAAGCCATAGCAAATGCAGGCGATATTACAATAACAGGCGACCGCAAAAGCGTTACTGTCATTAGGCAATTTCCGTATGGAATAGAAATTCATGATGTAGATTTGACCGATGTAAGCGCAATGCAATCACCCTATTTTTATCTTCAACCTAATGATTATATTTATATAAAACCCCTGAAACAAAAAACCTGGGGAACTGGTAAAACAGGTATCGAATCATTGGGTACTATCATCACACTGTTGTCATTAGCAACTACCACTTTTTTATTAATCAAAAAATAATAAATCACACAAATGCTTGACAATAAAGATTTTACGTTTTTTGAAAATCAAAATAGTTTTGATTTCAAAGGGTTCTTGATCAAAACATTGAGCTATTGGAAATTATTTCTATTGTGCTGGGCAATTGCATTTACAATCGCTTATCAAATCAATATTCGAAAAGAAAAAATATATGAAATGGAAACCACCATTTCTGTAAAAGAAGAAAGTAATCCCTTTTTTACTTCAAACACGAGTTTGGTTTTCAATTGGGGCGGAACTTCGGATGAGGTGCAAACGATGGCCTCTACGCTAAAATCTAGATCGCATAATGAAATAGTTGTTAGCAAGTTGCACTTTTATATTGCATATAAGAAACAGGGAAAGTATAATTTGAACGATGCCTATGGCGAAGTGCCATTTTATGTTGATATTGATAATCAAAAAGGACAATTGGCCAATTCAAATATCAAAATCAAATTTTTGAGCGAAAAAACCTATCAAATTAATATTTTGTTTGACACTGAAACGGCAAATTTGATTCGGTATTTTGACAATTCAAAAACGAATACTGCCGTTCAAAAAGGCGAATTTGAACAAGTTTATCAAGTTGGCAAAACCGTTTCGCTTCCGTTTTTGAATTGGAAATTAGAAATAAACGACAATCCAGGTCAATATATAGGTAAAGAATATGTGGTGTCATTTTATGATTTTGACAATACCGTTGCCAGTTATCAAGGTATAAATATTGAGGCGGATGTAAAAAGTGCATCAATATTAAAGTTGTCACTCCAAGGAACCAACAAAGCTAGAATGGTCACGTATCTAAATGCAACTGTTAAGATATTGAAAGACAATCAATTAGACATGAAAAACCAATTTGCAACCAATACTATCGAATTTATAGACAGTACATTGGTGGCTATGGAAGATCAAATGAAATCTACGAGCGACGAGCTCAAAACATTTAGAAAGGACAAAAACATTATCGAAATTGAAGAGGGCGGTGTCAAAATATCAGAACAACTTGTTGAGTTTGATATAAAAAAAGACGAAGTTAATCGAAAACTATCCTATTATAATTCTTTAAAAAATTACCTCAAAACGAGTGTTGATTTTTCGCGATTGCCTGCCCCATCTGTAGCAGGCATAGACGACCCCAACATTGTGGTCAATGTATCAAAATTAATAGACCTCTCAAGAGAAAGAGCCGAAATGCAATATGCTGTAAAAAGCGACAAAATATTTAGAGATTTTGATAATCAAATGAGTGCACTTAAAGAGGTTTTGCTCGAAAATATTTCGACGGCTAAAGTAGCACTTCAATATGAAATTAATCTCATTGCTAGCAAAATTAATCAATCAGAAAGCAGTATCAAACAATTGCCAGAAGATCAACAAGAGCTCATTAAAATTAAAAGAAAATACGACCTTAACGACAATATATACAGCACTTTTTTGGCCAAGAAAAGTGAGGCAGACATCGTTCGAGCAGCGAATTTATCAGACATTCACTTTTTAGACCCAGCGAAGGATATTGGAGGCGGACTTATAGGACCAAAAACAAATGTGAACTATATTTTGGCATTATTTTTGGGCTTTTTGTTTCCAATGTTATTGGTTTTTGGATTGTTTTTTATCAATACCGCAATTCAAAACACAGATGATATTGTCAAATTAACACAGCTTCCGCTCATTGGAATCGTTGGGAAAAAACATACCCACACCAACTTGAGCGTTTTTGAAATGCCAAAATCTGCACTATCCGAAGCCTTTAGAGCCATTAGATCCTCATTGCAGTTTTTGTACAAAAAAAACCATGTCCAGGGTGCAAAAACTTTGATGATAACGTCCTCAATTAGTGGCGAAGGAAAAACTTTTTGTTCGATGAATTTGGCTACTGTTTTTGCACTCAGCGAGAAGAAAACCATTATTATTGGTATGGATTTGCGCAAACCCAAGATTTTTCAAGACTTTAATATCACAAACGATATTGGCGTAGTCAACTACTTGATTGGTCAAAAAACGTCTAATGAAATTATTCAAAAGACGCACATTCCGTTTTTGGACGTTATTACATCTGGTCCGGTACCGCCAAATCCAGCCGAACTTATCTTGAGTGATGCAATGAGCACTTTGATTATAGATTTAAAATCCAAATATGATTATATTATTTTAGATACCCCACCTATTGGGTTGGTGTCTGATGCAATGGAATTGGCAAATTTTTCTGATTTAATTTTGTATGTCGTACGTCAAAATTTTACCAAAAAAGATATGGTAACCCAACTTAATACTCGGATCAAAAGTGGCGAACTCAGTAATGTGAGCCTTATTTTGAATGGCTTTGAGAGCAAAGCAAAATATGGTTATGGCTATGATTCTATTTATGGAAACTATGCAAATGGCTATTATGTTGACGAAAAGCCAAAGGGTTTTTGGAAATCAATTTTTGCAAATTTTTTCAAAACCGAATAAATTAGTATGGCAACACCAAATCAAAAATGGCTCTACGAAATTGAACCCAAAAGCAGTTTTTGGAACTTTAATTTTGCCGAAATATGGCGATATCGCGATTTGCTGTTCCTTTTTGTAAAAAGAGATATCGTAACCTATTATAAGCAAACTATTTTGGGACCTATTTGGTTTTTGATACAACCTCTTATTACATCTGTAGTTCAATATGTTATTTTTAGCAAAATAGCCGAAATTCCTTCAGACGGGATCAACTATTTTTTGTTTGCATTGGCTGGCAATACGCTATGGTTTTATTTTTCGGACGCATTCAATGCCACTTCAAATACCTTTAGAGCAAATCAAAACATATTTGGCAAAGTCTATTTTCCACGAATAATAATGCCACTATCAACTACAATTTCGAGCCTTCTGAAATTTGGAATTCAGTTTTTGTGTTTTTTGTGTGTGATGGGCTATTTTATTATTAATAACAAGGCTACTTTGCCAAATTGGACTATAATTTTTACGCCCATTATTTTGCTCATTATGGCGATGATTTCTTTGGGATTGGGTATGATTATTTCTGCAATGACCACCAAATACAAAGATTTGACTTTTTTGGTTTCGTTTGGGGTACAGTTGCTTATGTATATTACACCGGTAGTATATCCGAGTTCATTGGTGTTGAGCAAATTAAACCCAAAGTGGCACTGGATTTTACAGGTCAACCCACTTACCAATTTGTTTGAATTTTTTAGATATTCATTTCTTGGAAGTGGCATTTTTAGTATTTTGGGATTAATAATATCGTTTTTTACAGCACTATTTTTGTTTATTTTTGGTCTATTGATTTTCAACAAAACCGAAAAGAATTTTATTGATACGGTTTAATTTTTTATTTCAAAATAATGATACAAAATTCAAAATCTACAATCTTGGTTACAGGCGGAGCAGGATTTATTGGGTCTAATTTGTGTGAACATTTTTTACAAAAAAACGAAAATGTAATTTGCTTAGATAATTTTGCGACAGGACATTTACATAATTTGGAAGCAATTATAGATCATAAAAACTTCACGCTCATTACAGGCGATATTCGAAATTTTGAAGATTGCAAAACTGCCGTTCAAGGCGTAGATTTTGTACTGCACCAAGCTGCTTTAGGCTCTGTCCCACGTTCTATAAATGATCCAATAACAAGCAATGATGTCAATGTTAGTGGCTTTTTGAATATGCTGGTTGCGGCTCGTGATGCCAAAGTAAAACGTTTTGTGTATGCAGCAAGCTCCTCTACTTATGGCGATTCTGAAGCTTTGCCAAAGGTTGAAAACAATATTGGAAAACCACTTTCGCCTTACGCAATTACAAAATATGTCAACGAATTGTATGCCGAAATTTTTGGTAAAACGTATGGATTAGAAACAATCGGCTTGAGATATTTTAACGTTTTTGGTCGAAAACAAGATCCAAATGGTGCTTATGCTGCCGTAATTCCAAAATTTGTAACCCAATTGATGCGTCATGAAAGTCCTACCATAAATGGCGATGGCAATTTTTCGCGCGATTTTACCTATATAGATAATGTTATTTTGATGAACGAATTGGCACTCAAAACCACCAATCCAGAAGCCATTAACTCGGTTTTCAACACGGCTTTTGGCGACAGAACAACACTCAATGATTTGATGCGATACCTCATAGAATATCTTAGCAATTTTGATCCAGAAATCGCAAAAGTACCTGTAATATATGGTGAAAACAGAAATGGAGATATACCACACTCATTAGCAAGTATCGAAAAAGCAAAAAAAATATTGGGCTATGACCCGCAATTTTCAATCCAAGACGGACTAAAAGAAGCCGTAAAATGGTATTGGAACAATCTCAAATAAAATGAAAATAGCAGTTATAGGATTAGGTTATGTAGGATTACCATTAGCAAGATTATTTGCAACAAAATATTCTGTTGTTGGGTTTGACATCAACCAAAAAAGAATTGCGGAATTGCAATCTGGCGTTGATAACACACTCGAAATCGAACCCAAATTGTTGCAAGAAGTTTTGTTGGCAGCGCCTTCAAAAGACAAAAATGGACTTTATTGTTCGTTTGAAATTTCAGACATACAGGATTGTAATTATTATATAGTTACTGTTCCAACACCTGTTGACAAAAATAACCGTCCAGATTTGTCACCACTTTATAACGCAAGCGAAACTGTAGCAAGCGTGCTTCAAGATGGCGATATTGTGATTTATGAGTCCACTGTTTTTCCGGGGGCTACTGAAGAAGAGTGCGTTCCGGTTTTAGAAAAAAAATCGGGGCTAAAGTTTAACCGTGATTTTTTTGTAGGCTATTCTCCAGAGCGCATCAATCCGGGAGATAAAGCCCATTCGATCGAAAAAATTTTAAAAGTAACCTCTGGCTCAACACCAGAAATTGGTCAAAAAATAAACCAACTTTATCAATCGGTTATCACAGCAGGCACTCATCTCGCACCCTCAATAAAGGTTGCAGAGGCAGCAAAAGTTATCGAAAATTCGCAACGAGATATCAACATTGCTTTTGTGAACGAACTCTCAAAAATCTTCAATTTATTGGGAATCGATACCCAAGATGTATTGGCGGCAGCAGGTACAAAATGGAATTTTTTGCCCTTCAAACCCGGGTTGGTAGGGGGTCATTGCATAGGGGTTGACCCTTATTATTTGGCACAAAAAGCACAAGAAATGGGCTACCATCCCGAGATTATTTTGGCAGGCAGAAGACTCAATGATAGTATGGGCAACTATATCGCTTCACAAATCATAAAATTGATGCTCAAAAAAGAAATAGACATCAAAAACGCATCGATTTTGATGCTTGGTATCACTTTTAAAGAAAATTGTCCAGATGTTCGAAACACAAAAATTGTAGATTTAATTGCAGCTTTGGTTGATTATGGTATAAAAATTACTATTTTTGACCCTTGGGCAAATCCGTCAGCTGTAGCCAAGGAATACAATTTAGAAACAACAAAAGAGCTACCAAATCAAAAATTTGATGGTGTAGTTTTGGCAGTTGCTCACGAGGCGTTTTTGAAAATTGATTTTGATTTTATTCAAAAAGAAAAATCAATTTTATATGATATAAAAGGAGTTTTGACTCAAAAAGTAGATGGTAAATTATAAAATAAATTATTAATTTAAAATTTTAAAATGAAAATTACAAATATTTGTTGCATTGGTGCTGGATATGTAGGTGGGCCAACTATGGCTATAATCGCACAGAAATGCCCGCATATCAAAGTTACCGTAGTAGATTTAAACGCAGAGCGCATCGCCGCATGGAATGATACTGACCTTACCAAACTCCCGATTTATGAACCAGGTTTGAGCGATTTGGTAGGCGAGGCGAGAGGGCGGAATTTGTTTTTTTCGACAGACGTAGAAAACGCAATCGACCAAGCCCAAATGATATTCATATCCGTCAACACCCCCACAAAAACCTATGGATTGGGCAAAGGCATGGCAGCCGATTTGAAATATATTGAGCTTTGCGCCAGACAAATTGCAAGCGTATCCAAAACCAACAAAATTGTAGTCGAAAAATCGACTTTGCCTGTTAGAACTGCCGAAGCAATAAAAAATATTTTGGACAATACCGGCAACGGTGTTCAATTTCAAATACTTTCAAACCCAGAATTTTTGGCAGAAGGCACCGCTGTTCAAGATTTATTAGCTCCAGACCGGGTTTTGATTGGCGGGGATAGCTCTGCCCAAGGGCAAGAAGCCATCAACGCATTAGTAGATATTTATGCAAATTGGGTTCAAAAAGAGCATATTTTGACTACAAATTTATGGTCGTCTGAACTTTCAAAGCTTACAGCAAACGCCTTTTTGGCACAGCGTGTATCGTCTATAAATGCAATGTCTGAACTTTGCGAAAAAACGGGTGCTGACGTAAACGAAGTGGCAAGAGCCATTGGAATGGACAGCAGAATTGGCTCCAAGTTTTTGAAATCATCTGTTGGTTTTGGAGGTTCATGTTTTCAAAAAGACATACTCAATCTGGTATATATCGCAAAATCGTATGGATTGCACGAAGTAGCCAATTATTGGGAGCAAGTAATCATCATGAACGACCACCAAAAAAGAAGATTTGCCAGCAATATAGTTCAAACGCTATACAACACCGTTTCTGGAAAAAAAATTGCCTTTTTGGGATGGGCTTTCAAAAAAGACACCAATGATACTCGTGAATCGGCCGCTATTTATGTAGCCGATTATTTGTTGAATGAACAAGCTAATCTTGCCGTTTTTGACCCACAAGTAACCCACAAAAAGATTTTAAATGATCTTAATTACCTTGAATCTCGAACTGAAGCGCAAAACAGCAATGGTATCACCGTTTTTGAAGACCCATATCAAGTTTGCAAAAATGCTCACGCCATTGCAATTCTTACAGAGTGGGACGAATTTAAAGGATATGATTGGCAAAAAATATATGATAATATGCAAAAACCAGCATTCGTTTTTGACGGCAGAAACCTTTTAGACGCCGCAAAAATGACTAAAATTGGATTTGTATTTCAATCTGTAGGAAATAGAAACTAAAGCATTTTCAGCATGAAAAAAAACATTTTAATTACCGGTGGAGCAGGATTTATTGGCTCTCATGTCGTGAAACTTTTTGTAAAAAAATATCCTAATTATCACATTTTTAATTTAGATGCACTTACTTATGCGGGCAATCTTGAAAACCTTTCGGAAATAGAAAATGCAAATAATTATAGTTTTATAAAAGGTGATATAGCCAACGAATCATTTGTGAACCAACTTTTTGAGAATCAAAATTTTGACGGAGTTTTGCATCTTGCCGCAGAGTCGCACGTTGATCGCTCTATTATAGACCCTATGGCATTTGTAAAAACAAATGTTTTGGGCACCCTTCATTTGCTAAATGCCGCCAAAAAGCAATGGGAAAACACAACCGACAAACGGTTTTATCACATTAGTACAGACGAGGTTTATGGCACACTAGGCGCCGAAGGTTTATTTACAGAAACAACGGCCTATATGCCAAATTCACCCTATTCTGCTTCCAAAGCAAGCTCTGATCATTTTGTTCGGGCGTATGGCGAAACCTACCAATTTCCGTTTGTGATCAGCAATTGCTCCAACAATTATGGGCCAAATCATTTTCCAGAAAAACTAATTCCGCTTTTTATCAACAATATCATCAATAATAAGGCTTTACCAGTTTATGGCGATGGCAATTATACCCGAGATTGGCTGTTTGTTGAAGATCATGCCTCGGCAATCGATCTTGTTTTTCACCAAGGAAAAAACCACGAAACCTATAATATTGGTGGCTTCAACGAATGGAAAAATATAGATTTGGTTCGGCTATTATGCACGATCATGGATAAAAAACTGCATCGAGATACCGGAACTTCCGAAAAATTGATTAGGTTTGTAAAAGACAGACCGGGACACGATTTGCGTTATGCAATTGATGCCTCAAAAATAAATGAAACACTTGGCTGGAAACCAACAGTGACCTTTGAACAAGGTTTAGAAAAAACGGTAGATTGGTTTTTGAAAAACGAGCTTTGGCTCAAGAATGTAAGCTCTGGAGCCTATTTGAATTACTACGAAGCACAGTATGGGGTATAATTCAGACAATAAATCTAATGTTTAAATTTTTAAATAAAAAATCAAGTTATTTTGGCTCCTTAAAATGGGGTTTCTATTCAATTATAATTAATTTTGGAAAGCAAATCTTATTAGTGCCAGCCTTTATCATCTGTGTTGGAAAAGAAGATTATACTTTTTGGCTCATAATATCTACCATTGTTTTGATGATACGGGCACTGAATTTGGGTCAATTAAATTTTACTTCAAATGAAATAAATTTAAAATATCATATTCAAGACGATATCAAGAAAGAGTTAATGTTGGGGCAAGGATCTAATATTATTCTTGTATTAATTCAAATATTAATTGGTATTTTTATTTCATTTCCGGCTGTATTATCGTTTTTTTCAAGTCTCAATACCAGTTATTTAACAGCTATAAACGCGCAATTTTGTTTTTTGTTTTTAGTGCTTTCACGAATAATTTACCAATATTGCACCTTATATTTACTAAGACTTTTTGAACCAATCGGCAAAATAAATATCACCGTCAAATACCAAACGATTGGAGAATTGGTTGATTTTATCGTTACTGTGATTGTAGTATATTTCACACATAGTTTATTATGGACTTGTTTTTCTATTTTTATAAGCAATCTTTTGTTTTCGGGCTTTTTGTTTTATTATGTAAAAAAAAACCTGCCGTTCAATGTGCCAATTTTTGAAGGAATTAATTATGTACAATCCTTTGTTTTAATCAAAAAATCATTGCTTTTTTCGGTAAGTTTTATAATAGAAAAGGTTTATGAAATTGGCTTAAATTTGGTTGTTGTAAAAACTTTTTCGAGTGCCATCGTACCCTTATTTAGCACAAACAGAGTGATGTCAAACTCGGCCTTGAAAGTTTCGAGTGTAATGGCTGTACCACTGATGCCGGATATTCAAAAACAATATTCATTACAAAACGAGGCGCTAATCACAAAAAAAATGATTGTTTTTTGGAAAATATCTGGTTCAATCATCATGTTGTCGATTACAATAGTTTTACCATTTTTACCATTTTTGTATAAAATTTGGACGGCAAACAAGATTGAATTCAACTTTTTTTTAATAGCTTATTTAATGATGGCGATTGTTTTCCAAAATTATGCCACCATTTTTATCGAATTTTTAAAAAAAACAAACTTGAGTGTTCAAATGCTATTTTATAATATAATAAAAGTAATAAGCTGTGTCATCGGACTTTTTTTTGCAGGACAGTATGACAATCATAGCGGAATTGGGTTGGCATTATTAATGGGCGAAATACTCGGAATTGTTTATTTGATCGTAATTATGGCTTCGGTTTTTAACGGGCAATTAAATTTTAACCTATATTTGCAGAGCTTGATGCCTTTAATTCTATTTTCGATTTCAACATTGTGTTATATGTATCACAAACAATATATGTTGTTTGTAATTCCAAATCTTTGTGTTATTGGCTATATGAATTTAGATTTTTTAAAAAAAATAACCTTTAAATTTTTAAAATCATGATATTTTTGATTCATAAAATGTTTTTTGCAATTATAAGAAAGAGCAGGGTTATTGGAACAACTATGCTTGCAAAATTGATATTTAAAAACATTGGTGCCAATACAAAAGTGTATTACAATTTTTATGTGTCGCATGTCAAAAACGTTAGTATTGGCGACAATTGTACGATAGAGCCAGACGTAAGATTCATCAGCGAACTTGCAGACGCTGTTTTGACAATAAAAAACAATGTAAAAATAAATCAAGGTGTGTTGCTTGATTTTACAGGCAATCTGATCATCGAAGAAGATGTTGTGATTTCAAGAAATGCCTATATTTTGACACACAGTCATGGCTACGACCCACGATCAAAGCCGTTGGCCAAGCCCTTACATATACATAAAAATGTTTGGATTGGCGCAAATGCACTAATTGGCGAAAATGTATCTCAAATTGGCGAAAATGCTATTGTTGCTGCAGGGTCAATCGTTACGAAAGATGTTCCAGAAAACACAATCGTTGGAGGAAATCCAGCCAAAATCTTAAAAACAAGATGATTTTATTAAGCTTTTTTTGGTTTACTTTTTTGTATTTTTATGTTTATAATAAAAGTAAGAATGACGATTTATTTGCCCCAGCAAAATTTATTTCCTTAAAATTTGCATTTTTTAACCTGCCTTTTATTTTATTCATATACTTTAATCCAGAATTGTTTTACGAAAGAATATTGGGTGTTTGTAATGTTTCGCTAGATGAAGCCATTTTAAAATATACAATAGTACAAACAGTTGCATTTTTGTCATTAATTTATGGCGTTAGTAGGCTCAAAACAGAAAGAATTGCACATGATAATACTAAAGTTAAAGAAAAATTTGATAATTATTTTGCCTATAAAATAATTGCGATTTTGTTTTTTATTGTTGGAATCACTGCCTACTACACCTTTTTAGTAGATGTTGGAGGGTTGCTGTATTTACTAAATAACTTGACAGAACGTACAGATATTCAAAGTGGACAATTTGTATTGTTTTTCTTACCCTTTTTATCTTTATCGATTTTGTTTTTATTGAAGTGTATTGCTTTAAAAAACAACATTTTTGATAAAATTTTGTTAGTTATTAGTATAGTTATAACCATTGCTGTATTTTCTAGCCTTGGAGGTCGAAAAAACGCGCTATATCTAGTTATTACAATTATTGTAGGCTATCATTATTTTTTTAAAAGAATCAATCTTTCAAAAATCAAAAAAGCTAGATTGGTTTATATAGGGTTATTGTTGTCGTTTTATATTTTAGTAATTCCTATTTTAAGAAGTAAAGAAGGGTTTAGCACTTTGAAAGACAACAAAGTAGAATTAGTCGAAATTTTTGATTTGGAAGATTTGGTATATTCGATTTCCTACACCTATATTGATGTTTTTGCCTGCAATTATTTTAATTCTGAAAATGCATGGAAAATGTCGAGTTCGCTAGATATAGTTGAAAATTTCACGAATAGAACTGCCTCAAAAGAACAATTGCCTCCAATTGATGACGGCGTTTATTTTAGAACAATTTATGAAAACAACCAATACTATAAACCACCTGTTGCTCGAAACAATTTATATTTAAGTTCTTGGCCAATAGAAAATTTTGGCTTTAGCTATGCCAATTTATTATTATTTGGCACTATTATTTTTTTTTATTTTCAAGGAAGAATATTTGCCTATACATATAAACAAACGATCAAACACATTAAGAATCCAGTTTTAGTTTATTTATATGTTTTTGTTATTTTTAATTTCAATTTTAGTAATCTAAGAATCGTGCAATGTATTGTTTTGACACCTATCTTGATTTCGAGTTATCTTGTTTACAAATTATTATCCCGAACAAATGAAAACTAAAATATTTATATTTTC
>JANNBA010000095.1:0-12664 GCA_031384845.1 Bacteroidota bacterium | reverse complement strand
GGCATTTGAGGCTGCTTTTTGTTCGCACCAAGCGTGATCGGTGAGAATTTCTTCGATGTTTTTTTCGACAATATTTACCCATCGTGGGTCTGTTGGTAATTGTAGTCTTAATACTGACATGGGTTTGAGTGGGGTTTGAGTGGGTGTTTTTTAATTTCGATTTTATCATTTTTATCAAATTTAATTCGAACCAATAAATTCAATATTGCAAATAATTTCAAAATTTAGGTTTTACGAAGCTACGGCAACCATTTTTTTTCAAAATTGGGTTTTCTTTTTTCCAAAAAGGCATTTCTACCTTCTTTGGCTTCCTCGGTCATATAGGCCAATCTCGTGGCTTCGCCGGCAAAAACTTGCTGTCCAACCATGCCGTCATCGGTCAAATTCATGGCGAATTTGAGCATTTTTATGGCCATTGGCGATTTTTGCAAAATTTCTTGTGCCCATTCAAAAGCGGTGCTTTCTAGTTTATCATGCGGAATTACGGCATTGACCATGCCCATTTCAAAAGCTTCTTGGGCAGAATAATTGCGGCCTAGAAAGAAAATTTCTCTGGCTTTTTTTTGACCAACCATTTTGGCCAAATAGGCAGATCCGTAGCCACCATCAAAACTGGTTACATCGGCATCGGTTTGTTTAAAAATCGCGTGCTCTTGGCTTGCCAAAGTGAGGTCGCAAACCACATGAAGGCTGTGTCCGCCACCAACTGCCCAGCCCGGAACCACCGCAATAACGACTTTTGGCATAAACCTAATAAGACGTTGGACTTCCAAAATATTGAGTCGGTGTTGCCCGTCTTGACCAACATAACCTTGATGACCACGTGCGTTTTGGTCGCCACCGCTACAAAAAGCATATATGCCATCTTTGCTCGATGGCCCTTCGGCTGAAAGTAAGACAACGCCAATCGAGGTGTCTTCTTGTGCGTCATAAAAGGCTTCATATAATTCGGAGGTGGTTTTTGGTCGAAAGGCATTGCGCACATCGGGGCGGTTGAAAGCGATTCTGGCAACGCCTTCGCATTTGTTATAGGTAATATCTTCGAAAATTTTAACGGTTTTCCAGCTTGGATTTGACATATTTGTATTAATTTAGCGTAAAATTAAACCAAATTTTTATATTTTTGAAAAAATAAAAATAAAATGATGATAAAACAATATTTTTTGAGCCTTGGGTGTATGTTTATTACTTTACAAATAACTGCACAAAAGTATGAATTTCAAACCGTTAAGGATATTGAAGCACTTCCAATTATTTCGCAAGATCAAACGGGCACTTGCTGGAGTTTTTCGACAACCTCATTCTTGGAATCTGAAATTTTTAGAATTTCTGGAAAAAAAATTGACCTTTCAGAAATGTATAATGTGCGACAAACCTATACCAAAAAAGCGTATAACTATGTGATGCGACAAGGCAAAGCACAGTTTGGCGAGGGTGGTTTGAACCACGATATTATCAATAGTGCTCGCGAATTTGGGTTGATGCCACAGGAAATATTTGGGGGTTATACGGGCAATATTAAAACCTATAATCATAGCAAAATGGTGGAAGAATTGACTGATTTGTTAAAAAAATATGCAGATCCGTCTCAAAAATTGGATCCTGAATGGAAAAATAAGGTGTCCAAAATATTAGATGACAACTTTGGAGTTGTTAATCCAGAATTTGTTTTTGAAGACAAAAAATATACACCAATGGTTTTTTTAGAAAGTTTAAAATTGCCGTTGAATGATTATGTTACGATTACTTCTTTTACACATGAACCGTTTTATAGTAGTTTTATATTGTCTATTCCCGATAATTTTTCTAACGGTAGTTATTATAATTTGCCTTTAGATGAATATATGCAAAATATTGATAATGCGCTTGATAAAGGATTTACGTTGGCTTTAGATACAGACGTGAGCGAAATTACTTTTTCGGGTAGATATGGTATCGCAGTGATTCCAAATGATACTGCTGATGCCGAAATTATTTTGCAAGAAATCAAGCCTGAAAGAGTAATTTCTTCTGAATACCGTCAAACTGAGTTTGAAAATTTTGATACTACTGATGATCATTTGATGCATATTGTAGGAAAAATGAAAGATCAAAACGGGAGTTTTTATTATAAAGTAAAAAACTCGTGGGGTACAGAGGGCAGCAATAATGGTTTTGTGTATATGAGCGTTGCTTTTATGCGGTTAAAATCAATATCGGTATTGCTTCACAAAGATGGTTTGATGACGGCAACAAAGGAAAAATTGAAGTTGTAATTTCTAAAGAATTTTCAAAGAAATACCAACAACTTTGAAATTGTTTTAAAGTAAATTTCAATCAAAATTTTACAAAAATTTATTCAAAATAGCATCTGTCGGCAAAGGACATTCCGTTTTTTTGCCATACCACGCATACCTGTTTTTGGCAATATAGTCATACAAAAAATCAGAAAATTTTGTGGGCAATAAACCAAAAATTACTCCAAAATTGAAAAAACCACCTAAGTCTTTAGCAATCATTATTATTGCTTGGGATTTAAAATAATAGGCTACGCCAGGCTCATACAAAATAATACTATCTATACTATTTGCAGAAATTCCAATATATGCTACAATCGATTTTCCCAATTTTGATTCCAAAGCTACAAACCGAAAGACATCTTTTTTGTCGTGCTTTATCAAATATTGAACCGTCGAATGACAAAGATTACAAACCCCATCAAAGAGAATAATTTTTTTGTTTTCAGGAAAATCTAACATCTTTTGAATATTAATAAAAAATTTAGTCCTTTTGTTTTGACAAATAATAAATAGGAATACCGGCAAGCATAATCAGAACGCCCCAACCACAAGTACTAGTTTTTACAAACAACAATGCAACAGAAAGTGCACCAGCAATCACGATATACAACATAGGTAAAAATGGGTAGCCAAAAGCGCGATAAGGTCGCTCGACATCAGGCATTTTTTTGCGCAAAATAAAAATACCATAAATAGTGAGGATATAAAAAATCAAAACGATGATGATTACAAAATCCAACAAGTCACCATATTTTCCGGTCAAGCATAATGCCGAAGCCCAAATACACTGTATCCATAAAGCCCAGCCGGGTACGCTAGCAGCATTTAGAGCAGCTGCTTTTTTGAAAAATAAGCCATCTTTTGCCATGGTATAATACACCCGAGCACCGGCCATAATCAAGCCATTATTGCACGCAAATGTCGAAATCATAATCATCACCGCAATAATCAAGGTGCCTATATCTCCAAAAATATGTTGTGACGCGACAACAGCAACGCGGTCTGATTTTGCAGTAGCTATTTCGTCCAACGGAATCACGGCAAGATACATCATATTTGCCAAAATATAAATAACGGTTACGATCAAGGTGCCTAGAAACAAACTCAAACCCACATTGCGTTTTGGGTTTTTGATTTCGCCCGATATAAAAGTAACGCCTGTCCATGCATCGCTCGAAAATAGAGAGCCCACCATCGCAGCCGAAATTCCCGAAATTAGAGCTACACCACTTATTGGAAGCCATGTTTTGCTATCTGTTTGAAAAGATTTTGTGGCCCACATATCAGCCCAATTGGCATTCCAGATATCTGCTTTTGCGGCAAGCAAAAAACCAAAAACTATGAGACCCAACAACGAAAATATTTTTACGATGGTAAGCACAGTCTGCAAAATTTTGCTATTGCGAACTCCCCTACTATTGATATAAGTCAAAATAATAATGGTGATTATCGAAACAATTTGGGCCGCATTTAGATTGAAATTACCAAAATTATAAATCACATTTTCATCGCTAAAAGAAGGAATCAAATAAGCCGCAAACTTTGAAAAACCTACTCCAACAGCGGCAATCGTTCCTGTTTGAATAACAGCAAACAAACTCCAACCATACAAATAGGCAATCAATTTGCCATAAGCTTCTTTGAGATACACATATTGACCACCCGCATTTGGAAACATAGCACTCAATTCGCCGTAACTAACAGCAGCAATCATGGTGATTAATCCAGAAATAAGCCATATCAGAGTAAGCCAACCCGCTGACCCTACTTGTCGTGCTATATCTGAACTGACAATAAATATACCTGACCCAATCATAGAGCCTACAACCAACATTGTGCCGTCTAATAACCCTAATTCGCGTTTAAAATTTTCTTGATTCTCCATTTTTTAAGGCTATTTGTTTGTTTTAAAAGTGTGTTTTTTGTTAAAAATGCAAATTTTCAGCATTAGAAGTATGCTTATTTTCACGCTTGTGTTTCCATCGATTGTGGGTCCAAAAATACAATTCTGGCTGCTCCAAAATTTGTTTTTCAACTTCACGCAAAAACAAACTTGTAATTTGATAGTCAGGAACTTCTAATGGATTTTCGACCAAAGGGGTCATTGTGGCTTGATAAAATCCCCGTTTCAATTTCTCGACTTTTACAAACAAAATATTTGCATCAAGTTTTTTTGACAACATTTCGGCCCCTGTATAAACGGGTACTTCAATTCCCATAAATTTGTCCCAATATTTTGCTTTGTGATATTGTGGTGATTGGTCGCTGGCAAAACCATAAAAAGCATTGATATTGTTGGCTTTGTTGTATTCCATTTTTTCGATTGCCTTTTTGGTTTCCAACAATTCTGCACCCAATCTAAAACGAATTTTTTGTACTAATCGATCAAAATATGGGTTTTGCATTTGTTTATAAATACCGTAAGTGTTAAAATTAATGTATTTTGAAATCACAATTAACCACTCCCAACTTGCATAATGTGCACACATCAAAAGAACACTTTTTCCTTTGGCTTCATAATTATTTATCAGCTCAATATTTGTAAAAACAAATCGTTTTTTGATTTCTTTGTCAGATATATTGATAGTTTTGATCATTTCTAAAAACAAATCACACAAATGAGTATAAAATTTATTTTCGATCACAATCAATTCATTTTCAGAAAGGTGAGGCAAAGTGAGTTTCAAATTTTTACGTACAACAGCAACTCGATATCCAAAAACACGGTGCACAAAGAAACAAACTATATCAGAGAGTTTGTACAAAACCGGGAATGGCAATATCGAAATAATCCACAAAATTGGATAAATCAAAATATAAGCGATCAAGTGCATTGGCTGTAATTTTTTTACAAATATACTTTTATTCTTTAAATTTTGAATAATTAACAATATCTAAAATTGAAATACTTAAATTTGTAATCAAAAAAAAATGATGAACACGATTTTACTTTTGATAATTGGAGCTAATATATTGTTTAGTTATAAAGGATTTACTGATTTATATTTTTTCAGAAAATATGATTTTCATATTGGAAGCATCAAAGCAGGCGAACAGATACGGATGTTTTCGTCAGCATTTTTGCACGCAGATTGGATGCACCTTATTTTTAATATGTACACCCTTTATATGTTTGCAAATGTAGTTACAAGCTTTTTGGGAAGCAGCAGTTTTTTACTAATATATATAGGTAGTCTGCTTTTCGGCAATCTGTTGACGCTGTATTTTCACAATCGCGACAACAATTATCGTGCAATTGGAGCATCTGGTGCGGTAACGGGTGTTTTGTATGCCGCTATCTTACTACAACCGAATATGGGAATTTATTTATTTTTTATTCCAATCGCAATTCCTGCTTATATTTTTGGTATCGTCTATTTGCTATATTCTATTTATGGAATGAAATCTCAAAACGACAACATTGGTCATACCGCCCACTTTGGTGGTGCCGTTGGTGGATATGCAATAACATTACTAAAAATGCCGCAACTTTTTGCAGAAAACCCTTCGATGGTGATGCTTTTGGCTATTCCAATCGTAGTGCTTTTTGGTATGGCAAAGGCCGGTAAAATATAAATTAGAAACTTTTTCTGAACCAAATGAAAAAAATATTTGCCATACTTTTTCTGTTGATTTTAAATAATTTAAACGCACAAAACCAATTTTCGGTGTATTTTGAAAGTAATAAACATGAACTTTCAAACACTGAAAATGAAAGTTTGAAAGAGTGGCTAATAGCCTGTAAAGATGCAAAAATCATAGGCGTTTATGGCTTTTGTGACGAGGATGGTTCAGCTGGATTTAATGACACTTTGGCAAAAAAGAGAATTGACTTTGTGTTTGAAAACATCAAAAATAAAATTCAAATAAGACCAGATTTTAAAAGCCGAAATTATGGTGAGACACAACAAATTTCTAAAATAAAAGCTAAAAATAGGCGTGTAACATTATATTTTTTGGAAGCCAACGATATTGCAAACGAGGACAAAATTTTGGGAATTATAAAACCAATCGAAAAGCCAACAGCAATTGCCGAAATAAAATACCCCCAAGTTTTAGAATTTGAAAATCCTGATGGAACAATTTCGAAAATAGATTTAGATATTTCATTTATGAAGAAGCTAAATCAAGCAACCACAGGAGAAAAATTGCGAGTAGAAAACTTAAATTTTCAAATCAATACATTTGCGATTATGCCAGAATCCCGTGCCAAATTGTATGAATTATTAATTGTTTTGCAAACCAACCCAAAACTCAAAATTCAAATTCAGGGACATCTGTGTTGCATGGCAATAGATCGTGTGGATCTATCAACACAAAGAGCAAGAGCTATTTATAATTTTTTGACCGCCAATAATATCCCAAAAGCACGACTGACTTTCAAAGGATTTGGCAGCACAATGCCGCTATTCTCATTACCCGAAAAAACAGAACAAGAAAGAGCCGCAAACCGCAGAGTAGAAATTTTGGTTCTTGAAAACTAGAGCCTTCATTTCTTTTTTGTAACGAATTTTTCTTGATTTGAAAATTTTTTGTATTTTTATAAAAATTTAAAAAGTCATGAAAATTAAAAAATGGTTTTTACTATTAATTTTGGTGTTTAATTTTGGATATTCTCAACAAAAATTAGACGTGTTTTTTGACTTTGACCAATTCAACATCAATCAAGAAACGCTGGTAAAACTAAACACTTGGATTATTAGCAATAATAATGCTGAAGTGGTCAAGATTTATGGCTTTTGCGACGACAGAGGCAGCAATGTTTACAACGATTCGCTTTCGCTAAAAAGAATCGAAACCATTTTTAACTTTTTGAAAAACAACAAAATAGCAATTGATTCTTCTTATCAAATAAAAGGATTTGGAGAAAATTTTGAACAAGACAAATTGCAAGCTATCAATAGAAAAGTAACCATAATTTTTCAAGAAAAAAAGCTAAAAACCCCAGCAATTCCGCTCAAAATTATTCCGAAAACATTGGTAGAAAAAATACAAAATGCCAATTTAGGCGACAAAATTGTGTTAGAAAACATCAATTTCAGAAACAATTCGGCTGCAATAATGCCAAACTCCAAAGGGATTTTATACGAGCTATTATGCATTATGGAAGAAAACCCGAATCTAAAAATCGAAATTCAGGGTCATATTTGTTGTCAATTGATCGAAGATTATAACCAGGTTTCAACCGCAAGGGCAAGGGCAATTTATCAATTTTTGATCAGAAACAAAATAAACCGTAAAAGAATGACTTACAAAGGATTTGGTGTCCAATTTCCAATTTTTAAAATTCCCGAAAAAAACGAAAATGAAGAAAATCAAAACCGTCGGGTAGAAATTTTGATTTTGGCACATTAAATTTGGAAAATCCCATCAAACCAAATCTGCAAGCTCTTTGCCAACCAAGCTTCCAATAGCAACACCCATTCCACCCAATCGCACGCCACAATAAACGTCTTCTGACAACTGTTTTACGATTGGGTTTTTGCTTTCGCCAAGTCCCATAATACCACTCCAGCGATGTGCGATTGTAAAATCAGTTTCGGGCAAAATAACATTTTTTAACAACATTTCTAAATGATTTTGAACCAAAGGCGTCTGACCAAAAGTGGTCGTTTTTTCGGTTTCAAAATCTAAGTTTCTACCGCCGCCAATCAAAATTTGATTGCCAATATTTCTAAAATAAAAATACCCTTTATCAAGATGAAAAGTGCCTTTTATTTTCAAATTATTGATGGGAGATGTTATCAAACATTGAGCCCTGCCCGGCTGAACTTCATTATTGGTCAGTTTTGAAGCAAAACCATTTGTTGCAAAAAGTATTTTTTTGGTTTCAAATTGGAAACCTTCGAGCTGCACTTGAATGCTATGATTTTTTTGTTCAAAATGAAGCACATTTTGCCGATTAAGAATCAAGATGTTTTTGGAAACCGCTTTTTTCAGCAAGGCTTGCATCATATTTCCAGTATCTAACTGACCTTCAAATGGATTGAAAATCATTGTTTTACAAATGTTTTTGAAGCCAAATTTTTCGTTTTTTTTAAAAAAAACATTTTTTTCAAAAATTGGAAAAAGCAATTTGTTGACTGCTTCCATTTTTGACAAGCAATTTTCAAAAACCTCCTTTTGATCTTCCAAAAAAAGTTCATAACCACCATATTGCTTAAAATCAATAACAGCATCGCTAAGATTCTTGCGCAAAAGTTGTAAGCCGTTCCATCGTTTCTGAACCAAAGCAAAAACCTCACTTTCAGAATGCCGATTCAAATCATCCAAAATTTCTGAAACGCTACCAAAGCAAGCGAAACCAGCATTTTTGGTACTTGCGCCTTGTGGTAATGCTCCTTTTTCAAGAATCAGAATCTTGCTTTTTGGGTATTTTTCGCGCAAGCGCAAAGCGGCGTGCAAACCTACAATACCACTTCCGACAATCGTATAATCTACATTTGCGAACCAATTTTTGAGTTCCCAATAACTTAAATCCATCTTTTTTTTGATAAAAGTAATGCAAATAATTGAAAATTGAAAATCTAAAAAAAAGTCCTCTTTTTTTTAAATTAAATTATGCTAAAAGCCACATTAGCGGTGTTTTTTTGCTTAATTTTGTGGACTTTTTAAAATCAAAATATTAAAATGAATCACAAAATTATTGCCAAACTGTCATCTATACTGTTTTCGACCAGATTGATGGCTATTTTGTTTCTTACTTATGCCGCCTCGATGGGAATTGGCACTTTTATAGAAAATGAATACAACACAGATACTGCCCGGATTTTGGTTTATAATTCGTGGTGGTTTGAGGCGATTCATTTGTTTTTTTTAATTAATTTTTTGGGTAATATAAAACGATATCAGTTATTAAAAAAAGAAAAATGGGCAACTTTGACACTTCATCTTTCGTTTGTTTTCATATTATTGGGGGCAATGATTACGCGATATATTTCTTATGAAGGTATGATGCCCATCAGAGAAGGCGATACTACAAACCAAATTTTTTCAGACAAAACATATCTCACCATATTTGTCGATGGAGATTATCAAGGAGGTATGAAGCGAAAAACGATCGAAAAATCAATATTGCTCTCTCCAGCCGTTGACAATTATTTTAGCTTCGATGATAACTTTGATCAAATTCCTTTTGCTGTCAAATTTGAACAATTTGTAATGAACGGAAAACAATTTATAAAACCCGCCAAAAACGGTTTGACCTATCTAAAAATGGTAGAATCAGGAGGTGGTAGTCGTCATGAACATTATCTAAAATCTGGCGAAGTTGAGAATATCCACAATCTATTATTTGCCTTAAACAAACCTACAAAAGGTGCTATCAATATCAATACAGAAGGCGAAAAATACAGTATTCAAACACCATTTGAAGGCAGTTTTATGCGTATGGCTGACAAATTTCAGGGTCAGGTTTTCAAAGAAGTTACACAACCGCTGATGATGCGTTCTCTATATAATGTGGGTGGCGGACAATTTGTTTTTCCGGAGCCAGCCATTGTTGGCGAACCCGCTTTTGAATCAAATAATGATTATTCAGACAAAAAAACAGACGATGTTTTGGTAGTTAATCTCGAAGCCGAAGGCCAACAAAAAACCATTACTTTGGTAGGAGCAAGAGGCAAAATGGGCGAGCCACAATCATTCAAATTAGGTCAATTAGAATATACTTTTTTTTATGGAAGTAAAGTTTATAACCTGCCATTTTCGGTCAAATTAAACGACTTTGTTGCAGAAAAATATCCGGGCACAACCAATAGCTATGCTTCTTATGAAAGTAAAGTAACCGTTTTGGACAAAGACAAAAAATTTGACTCACGCATTTATATGAATCATATACTTGATTACAAAGGCTTTAGGCTTTTTCAAGCCTCGTTTGATCCAGACGAAAAAGGAACCGTTCTGTCTGTAAACCACGATTTTTGGGGCACACTTATTACTTATATCGGTTATTTTATGTTGTTTTTTGGATTAATGTCAATTATGTTTACCAAACACTCTCGGTTTGCAGATTTAAAAAGAAAATTAGAAAATGTCAAAACCAAAAAATCAAAAATCATATTGCTATTTGTACTTTCATTCAGCATAAATAGTTTGGCTCAAAAAACCAATCATCAAGTTGCTACCGCAAAACAAATTGACTCTCTGATAAGCCATTATAATGTTTCAGAAAACCATGCCGCCAAATTTGGAAGATTGGTAATTCAAGACGAGAAAGGCCGAATGAAACCCATTAATACATTTTCGTCAGAATTGCTCAGAAAAGTGAGCAAAAGCGATACCTACAAACAGATGAATGCCGATCAAGTATTTCTTTCTATGACCCGAATTCCACAGGTTTGGTACAGTGTTCCTCTCATTTATCTGAAAAGCGGTAACGATAGCATCCGAAAAATTATCGGTGTCAAGAAAGACGCAAAATACGCCGCTTTAATTGATTTTTTTGATCAAAAAGGAAACTATAAACTAGTACCTTACCTTGGAGAATCTGCACGAGAAAGCATCAAAAATCAATTTCAAAAAGATTTTATAGAAACAGACAAAAAAATCAACCTACTATATTCAGCATTAAGTGGAAGCATTTTACGGATTTTCCCGCTTCCAAATGACAAAAACAACAAATGGATATCGGCATTAGAACTCCACGAAAACCATTTGAAAGGGATGGATTCTGTTTATACAAAATCAATATTGCCACTATATTTTGAAGCCTTGAAAGAAGCAAAAACAACCAAAAACGATGATGATGCCAACCAAATCGTAGAAAGCATCATTGGTTTTCAAAAAAAATATGGCGCAAAAGTGCGCCCATCTGATCAAAAAATTGACTCCGAAATCATGTACAATCACTACGATATTTTCAAAAAACTGTACTATTTATACATGATTACTGGCGTTTTGATGCTTGTTTTTACGATAATAAACCTCTTTTTCGACAAAAAAATCCTCCATTTTACCACCAATTTCTTTCACCTTTTTATCCTTATATTATTTTTGATGCACACAACAGGATTGATAGTTAGGTGGTACATATCAGGACACGCACCCTGGAGCGATGCCTACGAATCGATGATATATGTGGCCTGGGCAACCATGTTTTTTGCTTTAGCATTCGACAAAAAATCCAAATTAACAGTAGCATCAGGCACTTTTGTAGCCTCAATGATACTCATGATCGCACATTGGAATTGGATGGATCCCGCCATCGCAAACCTACAACCCGTGCTCAATTCCTATTGGCTCATGATCCACGTTGCGGTGATTGTGGCCAGCTATGGCCCATTTACACTCGCCATGATATTAGGAATCGTAGCCCTCATTTTGATGCTATTTGTCAACAAAAACAACAAAACCCGAATGACATTGCACCTTCAAGAAATCACTTATATCAACGAAATGGCACTCACAATAGGTCTTGTGATGCTCACAATAGGCAACTTTTTGGGCGGGCAATGGGCAAACGAAAGTTGGGGCCGCTACTGGGGGTGGGATCCCAAAGAAACATGGGCACTCATCAGCATCATGATCTACGCATTTGTGATTCATGCCCGATTTGTTCCCACATTACGCGGGCTTTGGATCTATAATTTGATGAGTATTTTGGCCTTTTATTCCATATTGATGACTTATTTTGGCGTCAATTTTTACCTCACAGGCCTGCACTCCTACGCTAGTGGCGACAAAGTTGTAACCCCAAATTTTATCTATTTTTCAATCGCATTTGTAGCCATATTAGCCCTTTTTTCCTATCAAAAATATAGAAAACACTTACAAAAACACAAATTATAATCTTGTTTTTTTGGGCGTGCCCCTTCGGGTCGGTCTCCAGCTCCCGCTCTTTTTTTGGGCTGAAAAACGCCCAAAAAAAGGAGCTCCGCCTCTGCCCTCACGCAATACGATCTTAAAATAGAAAATCAGCTAAAAAAAGGACACAAAACCCCACCCGAGCCTGAAAGAACGAACAGACGAAGTCATTTTTTCAAACCTCGATTCCGTTCAACCGGAGTTTATCTCAAGGCTATATTTATTAGCGGTATTTGGTGATTGCAATTCATTGTTGGCATTTCAAGGTCGAGGAAAGGTTGGCTTTTGGCAGAAATTTTTATTTCTCGATTTCCTTACGAAGTGCTTCAATTTTTTCAATTGTTAGGCCTGTAGATATTGAAATTATGCCATTTTCTAAACCATTTACAATTAGATTTTTTGCAATTTCAGCCTTTTCATTTTCACGAACCTTATACTCAGCCTCACTTTTTAAAGAAAAAATTTCGCTTGCTTTAAGACTTAAACTGTCCATATAACGATTATAACCGTACTGATCTTCTTTTTCAAGACGCATAAAGTCAAGAACTTCGTTGGCTTCTTTCAAACCTTTGGCTTTGAAA
>JANNBA010000086.1:0-28622 GCA_031384845.1 Bacteroidota bacterium | reverse complement strand
TAGTGCCAAAGGAAAGAAAATTTTTGGTTTGGCTTTCTAAAAAAGTATAGCAAAAAGTGTGCTTTTGCATTGCCCGATTCCAATACAAACTGTTTTTGAAAACACGGTTTAAACCCAATAAATTCTCAGCTTTTTTGAAAGGATTTAGATCAAAACCATCTTGATTTCTTACAGTTTTTTGATCTATCATAAAAAAGGTTTGGTTATATAATTTAGAAAATATTTTCAAAAAGCCAACAGAATTTTGCCATCTAATAGGGTTTATAGTTAGCGTTTCGGCAAATTTATTTTGATTTGTTTTTACAAAAACCTGATTTGGCAAAAACACCCGGACATATCTTGCCAAATCTACAAAAGCAGCCACCTCAAATTCTTGCAATTCCTGGATTCCGTTGCTGTTATAATCTTTCCAATCATATACGCCTAGTCCGGGCTGCACCTCCAAATAGGTAAATTCTTGCTGCGCCAAAGTGCCAGAATTGGTTTCAAAAAGAGTATTGTTTTGAACCAGACCTTCCAAAAATTGCCCTACATATTGCAATTTGGAATTTAAAGAATTTTGGGGTTTTATAGCTGCATTTTCAAAATTCAAGTTGCGATAATTCAATTGTAAAAACAAATCGTTTTTGAGATTTTGAATGATTTTTGACTTAAAAAAATAGGTGTTTGATTGGTTTACACGTTTCAAAAATCCATTTTGCAAACTATCATTGAGCCGTTTTGAAAACCCAATTTCAAAAAAAACTTTGGTAGAATCACCACGAACAAACTTGCTTTCAAAAGCTATATATTTTTGACTTAAAGGTGTTAATTGCTTGGTTTGATTGTTTTTTTCGATATTGTTTTCTGTACTGAATTTAGTTGAAATCATGTTTTTAGAAACCTGAAACCCTATTTGAAAATGTTGTTTGTAAAAATTTGAAGCATTCAAATCCGTTTGATTTTCCATCAAATGACTGCTGCTCTGAAATTTCCATTTTTTGAACTTAAAAAAACCTGTCAAACCGTGGCGCTTGCCCAAAAATGCTTTAGAGAACGATAACTGTTCAAAAACATACTCTAATTGTCCTTTTTGTGGCAACAAAAAACGCAAGCCAGATTGCCACAAGTTTTGCTGTCCAATTATCATAGGCAAATTCCAATCACGGGCAAATTCTACATTGAAAAGGCGTTCTATTGATTTGAAATTTTGACCTAAAAACTGTATATTTCCAAAAGTGTCAATTTGCCAAGTTTTAGACAAAAGTCTTTGCTTGAAATTTAATATCCCCCCAAAACCTTGATTGTCAGCATCATCTAAAGTCGAAAATAAATTTTTATCGCTATTGCTAATTCCTATTTCAAAATTGATATTGCTTTTTTCAGTAGGATTAAAACTTGCCAATACGGTAGCAATTGCAATTTTTGACGGAGCAATTAATTGAATGATTGGCTCAAAATCTCCTTGCAAAAAAGTACCGCTTGGCGATATGTATTGGTATATTTTACCTATCGCATCATTCGATTTTAAAACATAATTACCCTTATTTTTTCCAACAAAGCTAAAGTGTACTTTAAATAAAGGCTCCGAAGAATCGTTTGAATATTCAAAAATGTTTGTACCGTTTTGTAAAGTTTTTTTGTACAAAATTTTGTTGGCAGAATAGCTTTCACTGATTGCTGATGTTGCATTCATAAGCGATTGATTGTCTCCGGCATTACTCAAAATTTCAGTCTGTTCGGCATTCAAATCCTGCTGCAGCGTTTGGTTTTTCATATCGCTTTCTGCATACAAATTGCCAGAAACCGCCCATTTTTCTGACGTATGACTAGAGGAAAAATAACTTATAAATCGAGTAAAATTTCTTTCTGTATATTGGTATTCGATCACGATTCTCATCTCTGAGGTAATCAAAAATCGTGAAGTAAATCTAATTTCTCCGGCATTATAATCTATCGTATAATCTGCATTTTCTCCCTGTTGAAGCGCAATTCCATTTACAAACACTTTTTCAGAACCCGCTATGACCAAAATATACAACTCTCCGTTTGGGCCTTTTAGTTTATAGGGCCCTTGATTACCTTCTTGCCCTACAAATTTACTATTGGCAAATTGTCCTTTTACGACGGCAACGGCAGCTGCAATATTGGTTTGGTTTTGGGTCAATCCAAAATTAAATTGCGTTGACAAACCCTGCACCCTTTTATTAAAATTCAATAATTTTGAGCTGCGATTTTCTAAAAATAAATCTCCAGCCTTGATAGACCATTTGTCACTGAAAACCTCCATAAATACTTGGTCAAACTGCTCGAGTTTTTGTGAATATCCACCATTTCGAAGTGGCAAATTGCTGTCTTGAATAGCAGCACGTAGGCTAATTTTTGGCGCAATTTTGCCTTCAATTTGCAAATCAAGATTCGAGTTTACAACTGCATTTTGATTGTTGCCTACCGTCAATCCACGGGTGATGCTTCCTGTGGTTGAAAGACCCTCAAAAGGTTTTTTTTTGGGAGTTTCTAAATTCAAAAACGGAGCCAAATTATTTTGGAGCGAACTATTTTGAACTACTTTTTTGGGGTCATAAAGCTGGTATTCTTGTGTCAAAAATGCAGGTAGCTTTAAATATTTTAGGGTCAAAATGTCATTTTCGTTAATTTTTTTTTTATTAAAAATCAAAAAAGATTTTTGAAAATTAACGGTATAAAAAGTCGAGTCTATGGCATTATTTTTGTCGTCATGCAATTCAAAAAAGTGAGGATTAATACTCTCTTTTTCAATAAAAATGGTGTCTAAAGTGGGTTTTATTTTAATGATTTTATAGTCCGACAAAATTTGTTGCCCAAAAAGTGGGGTCAAACATAGCAGGAAACCATAAACAACAATTTTTTTTAACATATCTTATTAAAACGCAAAACGTTCAAAAGTAGTATCTTTTTAAGTAAAAACCATAAAAAATATTTTTTTTGATTTTGTTTT
The DNA here is from genome assembly GCA_031384845.1 of Bacteroidota bacterium. GTDB lineage: Bacteria > Bacteroidota > Bacteroidia > Flavobacteriales > Flavobacteriaceae > Flavobacterium. Next base: position 25,666 of record JANNBA010000086.1, on the reverse strand, counting down.
TATGTTAAAAAAAAACATATATTTGAAAACAAATTTATTTTTTCCAACGAGTTTATGAAAAAGCAATTTCAAATACGGTTTTCACAAACAAACTGTAACACCAATTATATAATACCGAAATACAAAAAATTTATGAAGACTTATTTATTTACATTTCTGTTTTGTACTTTTTTGCAACTTGGATATGCACAAGCGCAAGACACTATTGTATCCAAAAAAACCGAAGCGGTAGAAGATATAGTTTATAACACTTCAGGAATAGAAGTGTTACCCGAATTTCCTGGCGGAATGAATGCCTTTTATGCCTTTGTTGGAAAAACATTTAGAACCCCAAATGTTGCCAATCTAAAAGGAAAAATTTATATACAATTCATTGTCAATACCGATGGTAGGTTGGTTGATTTCAAAATTTTAAAAGATTTGGGTTATGGTACTGGTGACGAGGCGATTAGAGTTTTGCGAAAATCTCCGTTATGGAAACCCGGCGAGCAAAACGGCAAAAAAGTGCGTTGTTCTTATTCATTACCAATCAGTATTCAAACCTAAAAACATGAAATCACTTTTTTTTCTCAATCCAGACATTACTTTTTTGAATCACGGCTCTTTTGGGGCTTGTCCGAAACCAATTTTTGAAAATTATCAATATTGGCAGCAACAATTAGAGACAAATCCGGTGCAGTTTATGACACAAACAGTTCATGAGCAGCGTAAAATTTCAAAAATTTCACTTTCAAAATATATAGGATGTAGTGAAAACGATTTCTTTTTTACGCCAAATCCTACTTTTGCAATCAATACCGTGATGCGAAGTTTGCAGCTTCAACCGGGAGACGAAATCCTGTCAACCAATCACGAGTATGGCGCAATGAATCGTACATGGCATTATTTTAGCAAAAAAACGGGCGTAAAATTTGTACCACAAACCATTACGCTACCCATAATTTCAAAGGCCAAAATATTAGAAGAATTTTGGAGTGGCTATACTGCTAATACCAAAGTGGTTTTTCTCAATCATATTTCGAGTGCTACGGCTTTGATTTTTCCTGTAAAAGAAATTTGTGAAAAAGCTCGCAAGTTGGGGCTTATTATTATTATAGATGGTGCCCATGTTCCGGGTCATATAAATTTGAATATCAGCGAATTGGATCCAGATTTTTATACCGGTACTTTGCACAAATGGATGTTGGCACCAAAAGGCTGCTCGTTTTTGTATGTCAAAAAATCGTTTCAAGCAATATTAGACCCGCTTGTGGTGGGCTGGGGATATGAAAATGAAGTTGCCATCGAAAGTCTATTTTTAGACTATCAAGAATATCAAGGCACACGAGATGAAGCAGCTTTTTTGACTGCGCCGGCCGCAATAGCGTTTTTAGAAAAGCACAATTGGAAAGAAAAAGCAGCGATATGTAGGCAATTGATTTTAGATAATTATGAAGATTTTTGCGCCTTACTAGGGTCAAAACCAATTTGTCCTTTGACTTCGGAATTTTTAGGGCAAATGTGTAGCATACCAATTCAAACAACGCAGCCGTTACTTTTGAAAAAATTATTGTTTGAAAAATACAAAATCGAAGTGCCAATAATGAATAAAGAAAAGCAATATTTTTTGCGGATAACAGCACAGGTATATAACACCCAAAATGATTTTGATATATTGAAATTGGCCTTGATTGATATTCAAAAAACGACTGATTATTTGGGGTAGGGGTTCAAAGTAAATAAATAAAAGATGTATGAAAAGTAATTGTATTTTATACTATTTGTTGTTCATAAGTAGTATCATTTTTGCTCAAAAGCCAGAGTTTGCGGTAAGCAAAATTGCAGATAGCCTGATGCAAAACGCCAATGCTGTTGTGCGCTTGAATCAATTGGATATTGCAATTGAAGCCCAACAAAAAATGACATTTACCACCAAGAGAGCCGTAACGGTTTTGAACGAAAGTGGTATGGGTGCGATTGACGCAGAAGAATATTATGATAAAAAAACAATTGTTGAAAATATTTTTGCAACAGTTTATGATGCTTTTGGTGTAGAAATCAAAAAAATAAAACGCAAAGATTTTAAAGACCAATGCGTTATAGACGGATACACGATTTTGTCTGACAATAGAATCGTTTTTTTGCGATATATCCCGGTTCAATACCCGTTTACAATTGTATTTGAGAGTAAGGTTTCCACGTCGAACACGGCATTTTTACCAAATTGGCATCCCCTTTATGACTATTTTGTGAGTGTAGAAAAAAGCGTGTTGAGTCTTACTGTTCCTGTATCATTGGGTTTTAAGAAGAAAGAGATTAATTTTGATGGTTTTAAAATCAAAAAAACCGTTGATTTGCCAACCCAAATTGTATATGTAGCTGAGGGATTTATGGCTCAAAAGGCAGAAGATTTGTCGCCCTCACCAAGAGAAATATTTCCAACATTGATGATGGGTTTAAACGTATTTAATTTAGAAGGTGTTGATGGCAAGGCAAATAGTTGGCAAGAATTTGGAAAATGGTATTATGATGCAATTCTTCCTGGAACGGCAGATTTGTCAGAGGAAACAGTTCAAAAAATGATTTTGCTTGTTGGAAATGAAACTGATCCAATAAAAAAGGCAAAAAAAATATACCAATATGTGCAAGAAAAGTCGAGATATGTAAGCATTCAGGTTGGTATAGGTGGTTGGAAACCAATGCTGGCCAAAGATGTTGACCGTTTGGGCTATGGCGATTGCAAGGCCCTCTCAAACTATACTCGCGCGCTACTGAATGCTGTTGGCGTATTGTCTTATAACACTTTGCTTTATGGAAGTAGCAGTTTCATTTTGGATTTTCAACCAGATTTTACTTCAATGCAAGGCAACCACATGATTTTATGTATTCCAAATAAAGGCGAAAATATTTTTTTGGAATGTACAAGTCAGGATGATCCATTTGGTTTTCAGGCGAATTTTACAGATGATCGAAACGTGCTGATTATAAAACCCGAAGGTGGCGAGATTGTTCGCACAGCCAAATATCAAAATAAAGACAATTTGCAACAAAGCAAAGGACAGCTTATTATCAATGAAAACGGTGATTTTGATGGCGTTATCACTATTGAAACTCAAGGGTCGCAATATGGCAAACACCAACGGATAGAAAACAAACAAGCTACTGATATTGAAGCATATTATAAAGAATACTGGGATAATATAAGTAACCTGAAAATTGATAAAAATAGTTTTGAAAACAACAAAGAAAAAGTGATTTTCACAGAAAAACTAAAGCTTTTTGCTGCAAACTATGGTGTGATTTCGAATCAAAAAATGATGTTTGAAGCAAATGCTTACAACAAATTAAATGCCAATTTGAATCGAATTAGAAATCGAAAAAATGCTTTTGAAATTGCAAGAGGCTATATTGATAAAGACGAGATTTCGATTAGTCTGCCTCAGGGATTTTCTATCGAATATTTGCCAGAAATTGTTGAATTGAACAACAAATTTGGCGAATACAAAACAGAAATTATCAAAAAAGACAATTTTAATTTGATATACAAACGTCATTTTTTTCTAAAAAAAGGGAGTTATTCAAAATCTGAATATGAAGAATTTAGACAATATATGGAGCAAATTTCCAGAAACGACAATGCTAAAATAATTTTAACAAAAAACATATAAACTTATGAAAATCAACAAATTAATACTCGTTCTGTTTTTTATTTTAAACAACACAAACATTTATTCTCAAAAATTTGAACTCGGAAAAGTAAGTATCGAAGAGTTGCAGCAAAAAACCCATCCCAAAGACCCTTCTGCTTATGCGGCAGTATTGTACGAAAAGGGTGAAAGCCGTTTTGAATATACAAAAGAAGATGGTTTTATGTTGATTTTTGATGTGGAAGCACGCATCAAATTGTACAAAAAAGAGGGATTTGATAGTGCCAATTTTATGGTGCAATATTCTATAGAAGATGGGTACAAAGAAAGTGTATATTTGGATGGTAGCTATACCTATAATTTGGTTGATGGCAAAATCGAAAAAACGAAACTCAAAAGCGAGGGAATTTTTGACGAAAAAATAAATCGATATTGGAATCGAAAGAAAGTGACGATGCCTAATGTAAAAGAAGGATCAGTTATAGAATATCACTATACCGTGCGATCACCACGGTTTTGGGCATTTAGAGCATGGAAATTTCAATCAAATATCCCGGTAAATTATTCGGAATTTTCGACCTATATTCCAGAATATTATATCTTCAATACCAACCAAAAAGGCTTTATTTTTCCGACTATTGAGGTAAGCAAAAAACAAAAATCAGTCAAGTTTTTTGAAATGGAGAGAAACTCAGACCCTCGATTTAATACTTCAGAATTTGTTGGATATGAATTAAACTACGAAGAAAACAAAACAAACTATATTCTTAAAGATGCTCCGGCAATGAAAGAAGAGGTTTTTGTGAACAATATCGACAACTATCGCTCGATAATTACCCACGAATTGGTGATGACAAAAATGCCAAACAGACCACTAAAAAATTATTCCACCAATTGGGATGCCGTTACCAAAACCATTTACGATTATGACTCCTTTGGAGGAGAGCTTCAAAAGACAGGTTATTTTGAAGCTGATCTGAAACCCATTTTGGCAGGCGCAACCTCGATTGAACAAAAAATAGGTTTGATTTTTGATTTTGTAAAAAATGCCGTTAAATGGAATAAATATGATGGCTACACTTGTAGAGACGGTGTAAAAAAAGCATACAAAGACAAGACTGGAAATGTCGCCGAAATCAATTTGATACTCACATCGATGTTGAGATATGCAGGTATAAATGCAAATCCAGTGTTGTTGAGTACCCGTGACAATGGTATCGCACTTTTTCCAAATACCGATGCCTTTAACTATGTTATTTCGGCGGTAGAATCGCCAGAAGGATTGATATTGTTGGATGCTACAGAAAAATATGCAACCCCAAATGTATTGCCAATTCAAGATTTGAATTGGTTTGGCCGTTTGATTCGTAAAGAAGGAACTTCAGAAAATGTAGAGTTGATGCCCAAAACATTATCAAGAGAAAATTACAATTTGGGATATTCTATTAGCCAAAAGGGCGAAATACAAGGCAAATTACGCAAACAAATCTCTAATCAAACTGCATTAGAATTTAGACAGAAAAACCTAACAATCAACAAAGACAACTATCTTGAAAGCCTCGAAAACAGCCAAAATAACATCGAAATAAGCGATTATGTTCGAGAAAACGATTTCAATTTAGCAGAGCCAATCGTCGAATCATATCATTTTAAAGACAATAAATCTGTTGAAATCATAAACGGAAAAATGTATATCACACCACAAATATTTTTGACAGCAGCAGTAAATCCTTTCAAGCAAGAAGTGCGTGAATACCCGGTTGATTATGGCAATCCGTTTCAACAAAAGTTTAATATTTCGATAGAAATTCCAGAAGGATATGCGGTAGAAACAATACCTGTATCGCTAAATATAGCAACACCAGATGACATTGGAGCTTTTAAATATCTATTAAACAATAGCGGAAATAAAATTCAAGGAACTATTAATTTTGAAATAAAAACAGCCATTGTACCTTCAGATTATTATGAGGTTTTGAAAGATTTTTATCAAAAAATGATTGATAAAACAAAAGAAAAAATCGTTTTAAAGAAAATTTAATCCCATTTTTTCATTTTTAGAATAAAAAAAAATTATATTTGGAATAAAAATCAAAACCATGAAAACAAAATCATTATTAGCAAGTTTTGCTCTTGCCATTTTAGGTACTAACGCTGCAACCGCCCAAATTAACTTGTCTGAACGCGTTTTAGGTGCGATTCAAAATGGGGTCAAAGGTTTTACGTTTAGTGACGAAGATGCCGCTAATTTGTCTAAACAAGCCATCGAAAAATTAGATAAAGACAATCTAGTTGCAACAGCATCAGACCCTTATAGCATTCGATTAGAAAAAATATTTGGTAAACATAAAAATGAAAATGGGCTGGTTTTGAACTATAAAGTATATTTGGTCAAAGAGGTGAATGCCTTTGCCACGGCCGATGGTAGCGTTAGGGTTTATGCCGGTTTGATGGACATGATGGACGATAATGAACTGCTTGCCGTGATAGGTCATGAGATAGGTCATGTTGCCAACCACGATTCGCGAGATGCCATAAAAGCTGCCTACAAAAAGCAGGCTGTACTTGATGCAGTTGGATCACAGTCCGAAAAAATAGCCGTTTTTACAGATGGGCAATTGGGGCAACTGGCCAATGCAATGTTGGATAGCAAACACAGCCGCAAACAAGAATCTGAAGCCGATGATTTTTCGTATGATTTTATGAAAAGAAATGGATATAATGTCAATGCGGTAGCATCTGCTTTTACTATTTTGGCAAAAATGAGTGCTGGTGCAGACGCCAATTTTTTGGACAAAATGATGAGTTCGCACCCCGACCCAAGCGATCGTGCAGCCAATGCCCAAAAACGTGCCGAAGCAGACGGTTTATATAGTTTGTATTTAAAGCAAGTTCCAAAAACAGCTACAAAACCGACGGTTAAGTCCAAAAAGCCAACTAAGAAACCTGTAAAAAAGAAAAAATAAGTTTTACAAAACCTAACTCCCAAAATAAATGAATATACGCAAAGCACAAAAAACAGATATGCCAGCCGTTTTAGAATTGATCCAAGAATTGGCTACTTTTGAAAAAGAACCCGAAGCCGTAGTCGTAACCGTAGCAGATTTAGAACGAGACGGTTTTGGCGAAAACCCTTTATTTTATTGTATTGTGGCGATGATGGGTGATAAAATTATGGGAATGGCGCTCTATTATTATCGCTATTCCACCTGGAAAGGACGCACCATTCATCTCGAAGATTTGATCGTAAAAGCTGAAATTCGTGGTAGTGGGTTGGGCTCTGCACTATACAAAGCCATTATGCTACAAGGTCAGGTTGACGGTGTTCGCCGCATCGAGTGGAATGTACTCAACTGGAACACCCCAGCAATAGATTTTTATGAAAAATCAGGCGCATTGGTGCTTACTGATTGGCGGGTAGCACAAATGACAGATGATAAAATAAATGCTTTTTTAGCAAAAAACTAAAAATTAAATGAGAATTTTTAAATTTGGAGGCGCTTCAGTAAAGGATGCAGCTGGAATCAAAAACGTTCACTCGGTTTTGAAAATTGTCGGCTACGAATCCGTATTATTAGTAGTATCTGCTATGGGAAAAACGACCAATGCTTTGGAAATTGTTGTCAAAGATTATTTTGAAAAAGCCCCTACCCTACAAGCTTCTTTGCAAGAAGTAAAAAAGTACCACAATCAAATATTGATTGACCTTTTTGACGACGAAAACAATGTTGCCTTTTTGGCCGTTAATGAATTGTTTGTGGAGCTTGATTATTTTATAACACACAACAAATCACCTAATTATAACTTTGTATATGACCAAATCGTGAGCTATGGCGAAATCATTTCGACTACAATATTAGCCCATTATATGAATGTTCAAAACATCAAAACCAATTGGGTCGATGTGCGTCTTTTTATCAAAACCGATGCCACCTATCGCGATGCCGAGGTAGATTGGACTTTGACGCAACAATTGATTTCAAACAATATCGAACGCAAAGTTTTAAACATTACACAAGGATTTATCGGCTCCGACCAAAATGGGTTTACAACCACATTAGGCCGTGAAGGATCAGATTATACAGCCGCCATTTTTGCGTATTGTCTTAACGCAGAAAGCGTTACAATCTGGAAAGATGTTCCGGGCGTGATGAATGCCGACCCACGCTATTTTGAAAACGCCACCCTTTTAAATCAAATATCCTATCGAGAAGCCATCGAATTGGCTTTTTATGGCGCAAGCGTTATTCATCCAAAAACGCTGCAACCACTCCAAAAGAAAGAAATACCGTTATATGTAAAATCGTTTTTAAACCCTCTTTTGCCTGGCACACAAGTGGCAAAAGGCAAAGATTTACAGCCACAAATGCCCTGTTTTATTGTCAAAAAAAACCAGCTTTTGGTGTCATTATCTTCTATCGATTTTTCATTTATAATGGAAGAAAATATCAGCGAAATTTTTGGACTCTTGCACCAATATCGGATGAAAGTGAGTTTGATTCAAAACTCGGCCATCAGTTTTTCGGTTTGTATAGAAGACAAATTTGAAAATTTTGAGGGTTTAAGAAACCAACTTTCAAAGAAATTCAAAGTGTCCTATAATGAAAATGTGTCCCTTTATACCATTCGCCATTTTGATGACAAAGCCGCCAAAACAGTGCAAGAAAACAAAATAGTATTGTTGCAACAAATTAGTCGGGAAACAATTCAGATTGTAACGAAAGAGATTTAATACCAAACACGGATATAAACTACAAAAAGGGTTGCCTAATTGAATCCCTTTTTGAAGGGTTTCAAAATTGAAGTTATCCAAGTGACAGATTTAAAAAATCTAAAAAAATTAGGTGTGCTTACCATAATAGCTTTTGTTTTGTGCTTTAAAATCGGCGAATTTATAAACCAAAATTATTTGGAAATAAAAATAAAAACACGGAAGAAGCACCATAAAAATTTTCAAAACTTGGCTTATATTTCTTGAAAAAAATAACGAGGTATATTTCATTAAAAATCAGCATATTCAATTTTAGTCAACTACTTTACAATTCTACACTTAATATTGCATTTTGCACACCAGAGAAAACCCTATTTTTGAAAAGGATTTTCTCTATCCGAAAAAAACGTTTTAAAACATATTGTTTTTTTGTAATTTTGATTAATTTTGATCAATTTTATAGAAGATAGGGGTTTTCCTTTATATTGCGGGGTTTCCCCTATTGTGTTGTATCTGATGTGTATTCATCTTTGATGTCCTATAATTAATTTAAAAATTAGATGTTATGAATTCAAAATCAAAAAAAATTGGCGTTGTTCTAATTCTCACAATCTCTATTCTTGTTGCCTTGATTGCTGCTTTTTGGGAGCCAACCCAATCTGTAAATAGCTATATTGTTTTAAACAAAATTGCCGTTGGAGAGCAGTGGATACAAGATAATCAAAATATAATTGTGTCAACAGAGGGCAGCGAGGATTGCTCTGTCATTGTAGATGTTAGCAGGATAAGCCCACAAAATTATGAAACCGTTTCACGATGGCTCACGCAATTCAAAGATAGTATTTGTTATCCCGAAAGTTATGAATATATCGAAAAGGTACATCGTGTAACGGCTCAAGAACAAATCGACACGATCATTCGGTTTCAAAAAAATACTCAAAATTTAGCACTTCTAAATCAATTGATTACAAATCCAAAGTACGGCAATTATATTCTTTTTAAAAAGGATTCCAAAACCGGAATCATAACCCCTACTTTCAAAAATGGCTATACTCTTGGCGATGTATCATTAAGCTGTCCATCGATTTTAAGTATCACACATTGTAGTTCAAACCATTTTGACCCAACACTTTTTACCGTAACTTATAGTATGTATAGCAATAACAGCCAAATTGGATTTATTATAAAAGATATAGCCAACACAAAAGTCTATTATTATAATTATTCAACAGACCCAACCAGGCCAACTCCAACTTTTTTGTAAAATCAAATATTTGAATAATGTTTATGAACTTATGATGATCAATCCGATATTTTATTTGGTGACTTTAACGCTTGTAAACGGCCTATGCTTTCTTGACAAAAAAAGCCTGTCAAATAAAATTATAATGATTATTTTGATCAATTATTTCCTTACAGAACTGGTGTCTATATACTTAAATTACAACAATATAGCTGTTGGATTGTTGTTTAATATCAGCATTTTGCTGCAATTTTCGATGTGGATTTTGCTACTTCTAACAGTTTTTAAAAAACAGAAAAATATATTTATCTACCTTTATCTATGTCTTTCCTTGATGTCATTATGGAATCATTTTAATGAATTTAACAATGTTAATTTTATAATAGGAACAGCCATTTACGCATCGATTTATATTTCAGAGAGTTTTAAATTACTTCAAAATGAAAATTTAGCATTTTTTCAAACCAATTTGTTTTTGTTGATCTCTGCTCCTCTAATTTTTTTCTTCGGACTTAGTTTGATGTTTGCGTTTAACACCCACGAATTGTCAACCCATATTGTTTTTTTTAATATAAAATTATACACTTTCATAAACTATTTTGTCAATATTGTTTGTTATACTTTGATTAACTATTTTATTTTTAAAGAAAAAAAAATCAAAAATGATTAAAGATATTGCTTTTGGAATCATAATAAGCGTGCTATTTGTTGGTATGATTTTGTTGTTTTGTATGCTGATAATCAAATTATATATCAGTAAAATAAAAAAATATAATGCTGTTATTTATGAAAATGAAATCGAATTTCAAAAAACCTTAAACAAATCTATTGTAGAAACCCAAGAGCAGATTTTGACAAATATTTCGCGAGAATTGCACGATGATGCTGGTCAGCAGCTCACCTATATCAACCTACAATTGGAAATGCTCAAACTTGATTTACCAGATTTAGATAGCGTTTTAAACCCTATTTCAGACTCCATTTCAAAGCTTTCTAAATCCGTTCGAAGTATGAGCCACTTATTGAACAACAGATTTATTGCACAAAATAATTTGTACCAATCTATCGAAAAAGAGTTAGAAAGATTGCAAATCAGTAAAACACCCGAAATCAAATTTATTCAGAAAGGAAAACTACAAAAAGTGTATTCTGAAACCGAAAAAATAATGATTTACAGAATTTTTCAAGAGTCGATAAACAATTGTCTCAAACACGCAAAAGCCAGTAAAGTTGAGGTGTCCGTATGCGAAACACCCAACTTTGAGTTGCGTATCTCCGATAATGGAATTGGTTTTTTGAGTTTAGACCATCAAAGTTTGGGTTTTGAAAATATGCGGCAAAGAGCCAAAATGATACAACATCAAATACAGATCAAAACCAAACCAAATCAAGGAACTACAATCACTTTAACCGAAATAAATGGAGACCATTAAAACCAAAATTTGCCTTATCGACGACCATCATATTGTGCGTCAAGGTCTGAAAGAATTGCTCTATAAAATGAAAAATTTTGAAGTCGTTGCAGAATTTGATTCTGGCACCGCATTTTTAGACGCACTGCCGCTAGAAGTTGATGTAGATGTTTTTATATTAGATTATATGATGCCAAAAACCAATGGTATTGAAGTTCTAAAAACTTTAGAAAAAACAGATTACAACTTCAAAGTCCTTATCCTGACCCAGCATTTTGAAGAACAGCTTATTAATGATGCCTATCATCACGGAGCCCGAGGCGTTCTGCACAAAAACTGTACCGCTCAAGAACTGCAAACTGTTATTCAAAATATTATGCAGTTTGGATTTAATAATATTACCGAAATTTTAAGACGAATCAAAAATTATGAATCTCCAATCACGCCAAACCTTCCAAAAATCGAACTCAACCACAAAGAATTAGAATTTCTAAAGCACGTTTGCGCAGAACAAGAATATACTTACGAACAAATTGCACATTTGATGCAAATTTCTGTAAAATCTGTTGAAGTTTTGCGTGCCTCATTTTTTGAGAAATTTCAAATCAAATCAAAACCTGGATTGGTCCTATTTTCTTTCAAAAATAAATTGACAGCACCATTCATATAAATTTCCAAAAAGCACCTTGTCAAAATGATAAAAATACAAAATTAACACACCATTATTGTCAAATTCATTTTAATAGCCCAAAAAAGAATAAATTGCTTTGAAACCCCAAAAAAAGTTTTACATTTGTAAAATATCAATTATCCAACAAAATGTTACACAACTGTCAGTATTTTATCAATTCTTATTATTTCTTTTGCAAAAAAGAAAGGGATTGTTATATGACATTTTAAATAAAAAATTTAAACCAACTATAAATCCCGATACCAATCGGGATTTTTTTATACCAAAAAAATGAAAATCGCAATTCAAGGCATCAAAGGCTCGTTTCACCACCAAGTGGCCACCGAATATTTTGACCAAATAGACCAACTCGACCAATGTATGTCGTTTGAAAAACTAGTCAAAAGCCTCACCCAAAACACCTCCGAAAAAGCCATTATGGCATTAGAAAACTCGATTGCAGGATCTATAATTCCCAATTATGCCCTTATAGACAACCACAATTTGCATATTATTGGCGAGCATTATCTTGACATTCACATGAATTTGATGGCTCTCAAAGGACAATCCATACAAGACATTCGCGAAGTGCACTCGCACCCAATTGCGCTGCTGCAATGCGCCGTTTTTTTTGAACAATATCCTCACATCAAATTGGTCGAAAGTGGCGACACCGCCGAAACTGCTCAGCGCATTCAAAACCAAAAAATACTTGGAATCGCAGCCGTAGCCAGCCCATTGGCCGCAAAATTATATGATTTAGAAATACTCGCACACGGCATTCACACCATCAAAAGCAACAAAACCAGATTTGTAGTCCTAAAAACCCAAAACAAAACTTTGCCTCAAGATCAAATTAACAAAGCCTCAATCAAATTTGAACTCGATGACACCGCCGGAAGCCTTGCCACAGTGCTCAATGTGATGAACAATTGCAAACTCAATCTTACCAAAATTCAATCGATGCCCATTATAGAAACCCCGTTTCAGTACTCGTTTTTTGTAGATGTTATCTTTGAAAAATACAAACACTATGAAAAAGCCAAAAAAATTTTAGAACTCATGACCACCCATTTTAAAGTCTTGGGCGAATACAAAAATGCCAAAAAATGATACCAATAGCCAACAGATTAGACCACACCAACGAATACTATTTTTCGAGCAAGCTGCGCGAAGTCAAAACATTGCAACAACAAGGCAAACCCATCATCAATTTGGCCATTGGCAGCCCCGATTTGCCACCAGATCAATCCGTGATAGACGCCATTCAAAACGCTGTAAACCAAGACAATGCACACCAATATCAATCCTATCAAGGCATCCCAGAATTGCGACAAGCCATGTCACAATTTTATCAAACCAATTATAACGTAAACCTTGACCCCAACACCGAAATACTACCATTAATGGGCTCCAAAGAAGGTATTATGCACATTTCGATGGCGTTTTTAAACCCAAACGACCAAGTGTTGATACCCAATCCAGGCTACCCAACCTATACATCTGTCACCAACCTTGTGGGCGCAATTCCACTATACTATGACCTATTGCCCCAAAACAACTGGCAACCCGATTTTCAAAAATTAGAACAACAAAATCTCGAAAACGTAAAAATAATGTGGGTCAACTATCCAAACATGCCAACAGGCGAAGCCGGAAACCTCGACCTATACCAAAAACTCATCAACTTTGCCAAAAAACACAAAATTCTCATCATCAACGACAACCCATACAGCCTCGTCCTAAACCAAAATCCAATCTCGATACTCCAAATTCCAGAAGCACAAAACCACGTATTAGAACTCAATTCACTCTCAAAAACCTACAATATGGCAGGCTGGCGCGTAGGCATGGTTTGCGGCAGCACCAACCTATTAACCCCCATTCTCACCGTCAAAAGCAATATGGATAGCGGTATGTTTTTTGGCATACAAAAAGGCGCAATCGCAGCCCTACAACTACCAAAAACATGGATAGACACCCAAAACAACACCTACAACAACCGCCGAAAACTCATTTTTGAACTCGCACACCACCTCAACTGCAGCTTCGACACACACGCCGTAGGCCTATTTGTATGGGCAAAACTACCCCCACAAATCACTGATACCGAGCAATTTGTAAACGATTTGCTCTATCAAAAAAACATATTTATCACCCCCGGAACCATATTTGGCAGCAACGGCAACGGATACATACGCTTTTCACTCTGCCAAAACGAGCACCAAATACAAGAAGCCATCAACCGAATCAAAACCTAAGGATTTTTTTTTCTTTTCTGAAGCCAATCCAGCTATCCGTTACAATCTTTTGCTCAAAAAGCATTTTTTGCAAGCCTTTGCAGGAGCTTCCGTTGGTCGCTCTGCAAAAGCAGCAAAAAAATAGCTTTTTTCACAAAAGGATTTCCACTGCTATCTGGGCTAAAACACCACTACTAATCCATACAACAACCCCATAAAAAACACCTCAAAATGCAAAACAACCCACAAATGAAAAACTGGCTCACCGACTTTAACCTAACCCACCCGTTAGTAATAGCCGGACCATGCAGCGCAGAAACCGAAGAACAAGTACTCAAAATAGCTCACGAACTCAAAAACTCAGACGTAAGCATCTACCGAGCAGGCATCTGGAAACCCCGAACTAGACCCGGAGGATTTGAAGGCGTAGGAGCCATTGGCCTCAAATGGCTACAAAAAGCCAAAGCCGAAACAGGACTACTCATGGCCACCGAAGTTGCAAACGCAACCCATGTCAAACTCGCTCTCGAACACGATATCGACGTGCTTTGGATAGGCGCACGAACTACCGTAAACCCATTTGCAGTTCAAGAAATAGCCGATGCACTTCAAAATACAGACAAAATCGTCCTGGTCAAAAATCCCGTAAACCCAGACTTAGCCCTATGGATAGGAGGTGTAGAAAGACTATATAACGCCGGAATCAAAAAACTTGGCGTCATCCATCGCGGCTTTTCAACCTACGAAAAAACAAAATACCGAAACATACCCGAATGGCAAATTGCCATCGAACTCCAAAACAAATTTCCAGATTTGCCCCTAATTTGCGATCCATCACACATTACCGGACGCCGAGATATGATACAAGAAGTATCACAACAAGCTCTCGATTTGAACTATGATGGACTCATCATCGAGTCGCACATTGATCCAGACAACGCCTGGAGCGATGCCGCACAACAAGTAACACCAACCGTATTGAAACAAATTTTTGAAAACCTTAAAGTAAAAATAAAAAACACCGAAGAAGACGGCTACAACACCGAAATGATCAAACTGCGAGCCAATATCGACATTGCAGATGCAAAATTGTTAGAAATATTGGGCAACCGAATGAAAGTAGCCGAGCAAATTGGTGCCCTCAAAAAATCCAAAAATATTGCCGTTTTGCAAAACAAACGCTGGAACGAAATTTTGGGCAAAATGATTCTTGATGGCGAAGACAAAGGATTGAGCGAAGAATTTATACTCAAACTTTTCAAAGCCATACACCAAGAAAGCATCAGCCATCAAGAGAAAATCATTAATTCATAGGAAGTTAAAAATAATTTGTTTATCCAATCAAACTAATGTATTTTTGAAAAAAAATTAATTTAAAAACCACTAACATTCAAATTATGAAAAAAATTATTTTCGCAACTTTAACTTTTCTTTTCTCTCTTTTTAGCTTTTCGCAATTTGAAAGTTCAAAACAAGTTTATGAATCTCCAAAACTTCAACAAGAGATTGTAACCCACAAAACAATTGCAATTCTGCCATATAATGTTTCCATTTCATACAAACGACTACCCAAAACTTATGATGCTCAAGCAAACAAAGAAGAAGAAAACAACTTGAGTCAAAATTTACAATCTGGTATGTACACTTATATTTTACGTAAATCGAGTGATTATTCGGTCATTGTTCAAGATATCGAAAGAACGAATGCTTTGTTGAAAAAAGCAAACGCTTTTGATAATATTGATGAGTTTACACCAGATGCGCTTGCTAAAATTTTAGGCGTTGATGCTGTTATAAAATGCAAATATGCTTATGAAAAAACAAGTAGTGAGGGTGTGGCATTAGTAAAATCATTACTCATAGGTTTTGGAACCGGGAAAGTCGCAACAGGTGAACTCACTTTAAACATTTTTAATGGTAAAGATGGCGAATTATTGTGGCGTTTTTACAAGCAAATGAACGAGGACATTATGAGTTCTGCAAATATGGTTGTAGAAAGAATGATGAGAAAAGTGGGACGTAATTTTCCATATCAATTAAAATAAATCAGTAAACTTTGATTTAAAACCTGCAAAACCCTTAGTTTCGCAGGTTTTTTTTCGCAAAAATCATTTTTATCTTCAAGTCTAAATATCATATTATTATACTTTTTTGATATTCAAATATCATATTATTATACTTTTTTGATATTCAAACATCATATTAATATACTTTTTTGATATTTGAACATTAAAAAAGTATATATTTGCAAAAAAAATACCATAAAATGATAGCAAGAAAACAACAATCCGAAATAGATTCCTTTTTATTCAAAGGAAAAGCCATCATTGTTTTTGGCGCAAGACAAGTTGGAAAAACCTCTATGATCAAAAACACCATCAAAAACTACCGTTATTTGTGGCTCAATGGCGATGAACCAGATACACAAGCATTACTTCAAAATATTACCTCCACAAGGCTGAAAACCCTTATAGGAAAAAATCAAATATTGGTGATAGACGAAGCACAAATGATTCACAATATAGGATTGCTTATCAAAAGAATGGTTGATAGCTTTGCACATATTCAGGTGATTGCTTCGGGTAGTAGCGCATTTGAACTCGCAGACAAAACCAAAGAATCGATGGTGGGGCGCAAAGAAGAACTGCAACTTTTTCCGTTGTGCTTTTCCGAAATGGTACAACAAACCAGCTTTGTCGAAGAAACCAGATTGGTGCCACATCGGTTGGTGTTTGGCTATTATCCAGAAGTAGTTTCAACGCCCGGAAAAGAAGAAAAAATCTTGAATGATTTGGTCGATGGCTTGCTATACAAAGATATTTTGAATTTTGATGGCATCAAAAAATCGGGTGTTATACAGCGATTGGTACAAATGTTGGCATATAGAATTGGTGCCGAAATCAACTACAATTCGTTAGCCAATGACCTAGGAATTAATCGGCTGACCGTCGAAAAATATATTGATATACTCGAAAAAAACTTTTTGATTTTTAGTCTAAATGCTTATAGCAATAATCATGATAACGAACTCAAAAAAGGACGAAAAATTTATTTTTGGGACAATGGTTTGAGAAACAAAATGGTTAGAAATTTTAGTCCTATCGAGATTAGAGATGATGTTGGAGCACTTTGGGAAAATTTTGTCATGAGCGAACGAAAAAAGAAATTGATTTATGACAATCAATTCAAAGACAGTTATTTTTGGCGCAATATGCAGCAAGCCGAAATCGACTTGATCGAAATCAAGAACACGCTAATTGATGTTTTTGAAATCAAATACAACCCAAATGCAAAAGTCAAATTCACCAAATCCTTTACCCAAAAATACACGCCACAAAGCACCCAAGTGATTCATAAAGATAATTTTTGGGAATATTTGCTATAATGATAAACCAAAGACCTCAAAATTAATAAAAAACATTGTTATGACCGCAATTCAATTTATATCCAATACGCTTAATATCAATGCATTGAGCGTAAAAAAAACGATTCAATTGCTGCAAGAAGATTGCACAATTCCATTTATAGCACGATACAGAAAAGACAAAATCGGAAATCTCGATGAGGTTCAAATAGAACAAATTTTCAATCTTAATGTTGAATTT
Organism: Bacteroidota bacterium; assembly: GCA_031384845.1. GTDB lineage: Bacteria > Bacteroidota > Bacteroidia > Flavobacteriales > Flavobacteriaceae > Flavobacterium. The sequence goes on along the minus strand of JANNBA010000086.1, from coordinate 8,159 downwards.
GAAACCATAATAAAGCGAAAAAACTATATTTTGAAAACCATTTTAGAACAAAATGCGCTAACAAACGATTTAGAACAAAAAATCACTCCTAGTTTTGACCTTCAAGAATTAGAAGATTTGTACCTTCCTTTCAAAAAAAGCAAAAAATCCCGTGCCGATATAGCACTCAAAAATGGGTTGATGCCATTAGCAAAGATTATTTGGGATCAAAATAATGATGATTTAGATTATTTGGCAAGCCAATATTTGAACCAAAATGTTATCAATGAAGACCAAGCTTTGCAAGGCGCGCGAGACATCATTGCAGAATGGATCAACGAAAACATTAATATCAGAAAACAACTTCGACGTCTTTTTTTGCAGAAAGCAATTATTATAACCAAGGTAGTCAAATCGAAAATCGAGGACGAAGCGGCTCAAAAATTCTCACAATATTTTGATTCAACCGAAATATTGCACAAATCTCCTCCACACCGATTACTCGCAATGATGCGCGCAGAAAACGAAGGCTTCATAAAATTGAAAGTTACCGTAGCCCCCGAAAATGATATTGATTTGCCAATTCAATTGATTTCCGAAAATTGTATCAAAAATTCAAAAAACGAACTTTTTCATCTTCGATTAGCGATTTCAGACAGTTACAAAAGGCTGCTTTTGCCAGCAATTTCGAACGAAACTTTGCAAGAAGCAAAAAACAAAGCCGACGACAATTCGATAGGCGTTTTTGTTAATAATTTGAGCCAACTTTTGCTGGCACCACCCCTTGGCGAAAAAAGAATTTTAGCTATAGATCCTGGATATAGAAGTGGTTGTAAAGTGGTGTGTTTAGACCAAAACGGCAAATTATTATACAACGAAACTATTTATCCGCACCCGCCCCAAAAGGAGGAGGCTATGGCAATGAAAAAAATCAAATCGATGGTAAATGCGTATCAAATTGACGCCATTTCTATCGGTAACGGAACCGCCTCCCGTGAGACAGAATTTTTTATAAAAAAAATATCATTCGAGAAACCGCTTCAAGTTTTTGTTGTTTCAGAGGCTGGAGCATCCGTATATTCTGCCTCAAAAATTGCGAGAGACGAATTTCCAAATTTTGATGTCACGGTTCGTGGATCTGTATCTATTGGGCGCAGATTGTCGGATCCATTGGCAGAATTGGTCAAGATAGACCCAAAAGCGATTGGTGTTGGACAGTACCAACACGATGTGGATCAAATTAAACTCAAAAATTCTTTAGACAAAACCGTGATGCGATGCGTAAACTCGGTTGGGGTAAACCCAAATACTGCAAGCCAACATTTGTTGTCGTATGTGAGCGGCATTGGCGAAAAAATTGCCGAAAACATCGTGTCTTATCGAACTGAAAACGGCCCTTTTGAAAACAGAAATCAACTCAAAAAAGTATCTCGTCTTGGCGAAAAAGCTTTTCAGCAGGCTGCCGCATTTATTAGAATTGTAAACGCAAAAAACCCACTCGACAACTCGGCCGTTCATCCAGAATCTTATAGTATTGTTGAAAAAATGGCCAAAGATTTGAATATTTCTATTCAAGATTTAATTGGAAACAAAGCAAAAATAAATATTTTAAATCCAAATCATTACATCTCGTCAGAAATTGGAATTTTGGGAGTGAATGACATTCTCAAAGAGCTCGAAAAACCTGGTTTGGATCCTCGAAAAGGGATGAAAATTTTTGAATTTGATCCAAATTTAAAAACTATAAAAAATTTAAAAATTGGTATGATTTTACCCGGAATTGTTAATAATATCACCAACTTTGGCTGTTTTGTAGATATTGGCATCAAAGAAAGTGGGTTGGTACATATCTCACAACTTCGAGCAGGGTTTGTGAGCGATGTCAACGAAGTGGTCAAGTTACAGCAACATATTCAAGTAAAAGTAATTGAGTATGACGAAGTTCGAAAACGAATTCAATTAAGTATGATAATTTAAAAAAAATTATTCCAAAAAGGCAATATTGCGTTGCAAACCCTGAAATTTTGTCCGTTTTATAGCACTGTTTTTAAAAACTACTCCAAAAGTCTCGTTTGTAATGTCTTGCCATTCCTTTTTTGACATATTCAAAATGGCCGAATTTGGTTCAAATAGCGGCTCTTGATGTGGTTTTGAAAATTTATTCCACGGACAAATGTCTTGACAAATATCGCAACCGAAAGCCCAATCTTCAAATTTTCCTTTCATATTTGTAGGCAAATTTTCTTGCAGTTCAATCGTAAAATAGGAGATACATTTTGAACCATCTACTACATACGGCGCAACGATAGCCTGCGTTGGACAAGCGTCTATGCAGGCAGTACAGCTTCCGCAATGATCGGTAGTTGCAAAGTCTGAAATAAGCTCTAAATCTATAATAATTTCTGCAATAAAATAGAAAGACCCCACTTGTTTGGTCAATAAATTACCATTTTTGCCAATCCATCCTAAGCCACTTTTTGCAGCCCATGCCTTGTCCAAAACGGGGGCCGAATCTACAAAAGCCCGACCAGAAATTGCACCAATATTGGTTTCGATCCCATAAAGTAGTTCTTTTAGTTTATCTTTGATAACATGGTGATAATCTTGACCATAAGCATATTTTGAAATCTTGAAACTATTGTCGTTTTGAAGTTTTGGCGGAAAATAATTTAACAACAGCGACACGACACTTTTTGCCCCATCCACAAGCAATGTTGGGTCTAATCGCTTGTCAAAATGGTTTTCCATATACTTCATTTCACCGTGACTTCCAGCCTTGAGCCATTGCTCTAATCGTGGAGCATCTTGCTCTAAAAAGCCTGCTTTAGAAATCCCACACGACAAAAAACCAAGGCGTTTGGCTTCGGTTTTTATATAATTGGTATGTTTTTGTTGTGTTTCTATTGTCAAGATGAAGTGGCGCGTGTTTTTTAGAAAGTTTTGAAAACCCTTTTGATCCCGCAACAAATATAAAGATAAAACCGTTTCCTTTAAATTGTTTTTTTAACGAACATTTCATCCGAAACTTCAAGTACATACTCTAAATTTTTAAATTAAAAACCTCAAAATCACTTTCGCCTTTTCAATTTTTTTATACTTTAGTTATTTTAAAAATATGATTTTTAATAGGATACCATTTCAAAAATAGGCGAGATTATATCAGACAATTGATCATCCTCGATCAAAAAAGCATCGTGTCCATGAACCGATTGTATTTGATGCAAAAAAACGTTGTGTTTGTGTTTTTGTAGCATCAATGCCGTTTGTTGGTTTTGTGATGCCAAAAAAAACAAATCAGAATTTACAGAAACGATATGAATCGTTGCATCGCTTTGAACAACTTTTGTCAAAAAATCTTGCTCGGTCAAATTTTTCCCTACGGTTTTCAGCAAATGATTCATCAATTTGTAAGCAGACAATCGAAACCTGTTTTGAAGTTTCTGCCCATGATGAGCCAACCAGCTTTCTATTTGAAAATCAAAATTTTCTGTTGCTTTCAAACCCTCAAATTTCACATTAAGCGATTGCGGTGTTCTATACAAAAGCATCGCATGAATGCGTGCATCTGCAATAGGATCGTCTGAGTTGTTTAGAATTTTGTCTTGCAAAAACACATTTGCAGCCACCCAATTTGTTGTTTTCCAATCTGTTGCGATCGGAATGAGGTTTGAAATGTTGTTGGGTCTCCACAATAGCATTTCCCACGCAATTGCACCGCCCAAACTACCACCAATAATAGTATGCAAATGATTGATGCCAAGCTCAATTAGCACTTTCCAAAACAATTTTGCAACATCGCGTGTAGTAAAATCTCGGTAGTTCAACAACAGATTCTTAAGTTCGCCATCATATCCATTTCCCGGAATATTAATAGCCAAAACTGTAAAATAATCTGTGTTGATTGCTTTTTTTTTACCTATTATTTCGCTCCACCAGCCATTTGTGCCACAAACGTTTGAATTTCCTGTAAGGGCGTGATTTATCAAAACTACAGGAGCTTGACCTAATGGCAAACCAAATAATTGATAAAAAACAGTCGTGTCATGCTGTGTTTTTCCGTTTTCTAAACTCCAAGAAGCGATTTTAATTTTTTCCATTTTGAAAGCTTTCAGTAACTAAATTAGTATTAAATTAAAAACCAAATATTGACTTTTTCATAAAAACAGGTTATTTCAATATTTGGTTTTTATTAAATTTCAACAAAATATTAAACCAATTGTAGGTTTTTTACTTTGTCAAAAGCAGCTTCCAAATCTGCAATCAAATCATCAATATCTTCGATACCAACCGATAGCCTAATCAAATCCTTTGAAACTCCGGTAGCCTCTTGCTCTTGATCAGAAAGTTGCTGATGTGTGGTGCTAGTTGGATGAATAATAAGTGATTTTGTATCTCCAATATTTGCCAAAAGCGAAAATAATTTGGTGCTATCGGCCACTTTTTTGGCCGCTTCAAAACCGCCTTTCAATCCAAATGTTACTACACCACTCTGTCCTTTTGGCAAATATTGTTGTGCCAAGTTATAATACTTGTTTGATTTCAGCCCAGGATAGTTTACCCACGATACCAACTCTTGCTCCTCCAACCACTGTGCAACAGCAAGTGCATTTTGACTGTGTTTTTCGATTCTAATTGGCAAAGTTTCTAATCCCTGTATAATTTGAAAAGCATTGAACGGACTCAATGCCGCCCCAAAATCTCTTAATCCTTCTATTCTAACTTTGGCAATAAAAGCCGCATTGCCAAGGGCTTCGCTATATACCAAACCGTGATATCCGGCTGCAGGCTCTGTAAATTCTGAAAATTTGCCATTTGTCCAATCAAAGTTTCCAGCATCGATAATAACGCCGCCAAGCGAAGTCCCATTTCCAGAAATATATTTGGTCAAAGAATGTATGACAATATTGGCACCAAACGATATTGGATTGAGCAAATAAGGCGATGGCACGGTGTTATCTACAATAAATGGCACCTTAAATGCCTTTGCTTCTGCCGAAATGGCTTGCAAATCTAACACGTCTAATTTTGGATTTCCCAATGTTTCTGCAAAAAAGGCTCTCGTGTTTTGTTGGGCCGCTTTTGTAAAATTGCTTGCATCTGCTGGGTCAACAAAGGTTGTGGTAATGCCCAACCGAGGCAAAGTTACTTTCAGCAAATTATAAGTTCCGCCATACAAACTATTTGAGGCAACAATATGATCGCCTGCTTTTAGCAAAACCAACAAGGCGGTTGATAGCGCCGCTGTGCCCGATGCTGTAACAACGGCGGCAATACCACCCTCAAGTGCGGCAAGGCGCTGCTCGAGAATATCGTTTGTAGGATTGTTTAATCTGGTATAAATAAAACCCGATTCTGCTAGCCCAAACAAATTGGCTGCGTGATCCGTATTGTTAAAAACATACGAACTGGTTTGATAAATAGGAACAGCTCTGGTTCCTGCATTTTTTGAAACGTCGTGTCCTGCGTGCAACGCCGTGGTTGCAAATTTTTGTGTGCTCATGATTTTGATTGTTAAATGGTTTATTAAAAATGGTTTTGGGGTTACTTTGGTGCATAAAAAAAGCCCTTTTGAGATACCAAAAGGGCTTATAGTTTGACTATAAAAAAGATTTCTCTTTTACTTTTGGCAATGCAGGGGTGGTGCGCAGCAGCACATCATCATACACATTCCCATAAAGTTTAAATTTGTTTTCATTTTTGTTGTTATAATAATTCTTTCCTTTTTTTTATAAAAAAAAACCCTGCTGATGCAGAGGTTCTGATTTTATAAATTTGAAAATTTTAAATTTATACAATAGTTGACTCTGCGGTTTTTACCGGCATCATACAACACATATTGCATACATTAAAATTCATTTCTTTTAGTTTTATTTGATGGTGCAAACTTGAGAACTCTTTTTTTATTTACCAAATAAAAATAAAACTTTAACATTTTTATTTTTCAAATATTTGATTATCAGTATTTTATTTTTATAATAAAAATAAAAATAAAAAAACGAAACTGTTTTGACTGCAAATCAAATTCGTTTCTTATATTTGCAACTTGAATTGAGAGGAAAAATTTGAACTGATTGCAACCTCGTTAAAAAAATGCTAAAGCAGGAATACCCCTTTAGTTTTTTTTTGTGCAAAAATCATTTTTTCTTTTTATTAATCTTTAATAAAAAAAAATATGGCTTATTTATTTACGTCAGAATCTGTTAGTGAAGGACATCCTGACAAAATTGCCGATCAAATTTCGGACGCATTAATTGATAATTTTTTGGCATTTGACCCCAACTCAAAAGTAGCCTGCGAAACTTTGGTCACAACCGGGCAGGTGATTTTGGCGGGCGAAGTAAAATCTGAAACATATCTTGATGTGCAACAAATTGCTCGAGAAGTAATTAGAAAAATTGGATACACCAAAAGCGAATATATGTTTGAGGCCAATTCTTGTGGTGTTTTATCGGCTATCCATGAGCAATCTGGCGACATCAATCAGGGCGTAGATCGTGCCAATCCAGAAGATCAAGGTGCTGGCGATCAAGGCATGATGTTTGGCTATGCCACAAACGAAACCAAAGAATATATGCCATTGGCACTCACTTTGTCGCACAAATTATTGCAAGAATTAGCGGTATTGCGTCGCGAAAACAACCAAATAAAATACCTGCGTCCCGATGCAAAATCGCAAGTCACTTTAGAATACAACGACAACAATAAGCCTGTTCGTATAGATGCCATTGTAATTTCGACACAGCATGACGATTTTGACGAAGAGACCAAAATGTTGTCTAAAATCAAATCAGATTTGGTCGGAATTTTGATTCCACGTATCATCAAAAACAATCCAGAATATGCCCATCTGTTTAACGATGAAATTCAATATCACATTAATCCAACCGGAAAATTTGTGATTGGCGGGCCACACGGCGACACCGGATTAACCGGGCGCAAAATAATTGTTGACACTTATGGTGGCAAAGGTGCTCATGGTGGTGGCGCATTTTCTGGCAAAGACCCAAGCAAAGTAGATAGAAGTGCGGCCTATGCCACACGACATATTGCCAAAAATCTAGTAGCCGCAGGCGTTGCAGACGAGATTTTGGTGCAAGTTTCTTATGCCATTGGAGTTGCAAAACCTATGGGAATTTTTGTAGAAACTTATAATACTGCCAAAGTAAACCTAACCAATGGCGAAATAGCCAAAAAAGTAGAGGCCCTTTTTGATATGCGACCTTATTTTATAGAACAACGACTCAAATTGCGAAACCCAATATACAGCGAAACAGCGGCTTATGGGCACATGGGGCGCACTCCAGAAACCGTAACCAAAACTTTTTCGGCACCAGGAGGCATCGAAAAAACACTCACTGTTGAACTTTTTACTTGGGAAAAATTAGATTTTGTTGACCAAATAAAAACCGCTTTTGGTTTATAATTAATTTTATAATGTTGTTTAAAAAAAATCAAAGTCCGACTTTCAAAAGTTGGGCTTTTTTTTCTTAATTTGCAAACCAAAAACCAACAAAATATGTTTTGGAATAGATTTCCTTTTTTGTCAAAAATAGAAAATACCACAGTTACAAACCCTCAAATTGTGCTGTTATTAGCTGTTTTTAACGTTGCGATTGTCATGAATTTTATCGATTTGTGGGCCAAAAATCTTGTTGCGTTCGCAGGATTGGTTTTGATGCTAATGATTACTTTTTTGAACCCAAAACTGTGGTGGGCAACTATAATAAATAGTATAATTGCGCTTTGTATTAGTCTAAAAAATTGGCCTCGATTGGCCAATCACAGCAATATTGAAGTGGTTTTGGAATTGTTATTTTTGTTGTTTTTGGGTTACAAAATTTTTAATAAAAAAACCAAAATATCACAGTCAAAATTGGCTAATGTTTTTAGAGTTTCGCTGGTTTTGATCTATTTTTTTGCCGGTTTTCACAAGCTGAACAATGATTTTTTCAATCCATGTGTGAGTTGCGTATATACAATAAACAATTATGCCGTCAAAAATTTGACCTTCAATCAAATTTCGTTTCCCAACAATGGCGTTTTGTATTTGCAATACGCCACGATTTTTGTAGAAATGATTTTGCCTTTTGGATTATTTTTCAAAAAATATAGAAAAGCAGTTGCCGCTATTTTGTTGCTTTTTCATGTCTATCTTTCGTTTACGGTTTTTGCAGATTTTA
>JANNBA010000018.1:0-5281 GCA_031384845.1 Bacteroidota bacterium | reverse complement strand
AGATGCTTTCAGCATGACAAACTGCGGAGATTCGGGTTTGTGGGTAATTGTAAATTGTAAATTGTTTGCGCTACAAGTTGCGCCCCCACACAGTTTGTCATCCTGAAAGGATCTTGCCAATTTGTGTCGGCTGAAAACAGTTTGGGTAGAAACTACAAATAAAACAAAATATTTTTAGTTTTGTGATGCTACATTTTATTACCCAACTTTCTAATTTCAGACTTTGCCGTAAGATGCTTTCAGCATGACAAACTGCAGGGATTCGGGTTTGTGGGTTATTGTAAGTTATAAATTGTTTGCGCCCAATTTGCGCCCACACGCAGTTTGTCATCCTGAAAGGATCTTACCGATTCGTGTGGGCTGAAAACAGTTTGGGTAGCAACTACAAATCAAACAAAATATTTTTAGTCTTGTGATGCTACTTTTTATAACCCAACTTTCTAATTTCAGACTTTGCCGTAAGATGCTTTCAGCATGACAAACTGCGGGGATTCGGGTTTGTGGGTAATTGTAAATTGTAAATTCTTTCGCTTCCAAGTTGCGCCCCCACACAGTTTATCATCCTGAAAGGATCTTGCCAATTTGTGTCGGCTGAAAACAGTTTGGGTAGAAACTATAAATAAAACAAAACATTTTTGGTTCTTGTGATGTTACATTTTACAACCCAACTTTCTAATTTCAGACTTTGCCGTAAGATGCTTTCAGCATGACAAACTTTGGGGATTCGTGTTTGTGGGTAATTGTAAATTGTAAATTGTTTGCGCTACAAGTTGCGCCCCCACACAGTTTGTCATCTTGAAAGGATCTTGCCAATTTGCGTGGGCTGAAAACAGTTTTGGTAGAAACTACAAATGAAACAAAATATTTTTGGTTTTTGTGATGCTACATTTTATTACCCAACTTTCTAATTTCAGACTTTGCCGTGAGATGCTTTCAGCATGACAAACTGCAGGGATTCGTGTTCGTGGGTAATTATAAATTATAAATTGTTTGCGCTACAAGTTGTGCCCCCACACAGTTTGTCATCCTGAAAGGATCTTGCCAATTTGCGTGGACTGAAAACAGTTTGGGTAGAAACTACAAATAAAACAAAATATTTTTGGTTCTTGTGATGTTACTTTTTATCACCCAACTTTCTAATTTCAGACTTTGCCGTAAGATGCTTTCAGCATGACAAACTGCAGGGATTCGGGTTTGTGGGTAATTGTAAATTGTAAATTGTTTGCACTCCCAAGTTGCGCCCCCACACAGTTTGTCATCCTGAAAGGATCTTAACAATTTGCGTAGTTTGAAAACAGTTTGGGTAGAAACTACAAATCAAACAAAATATTTTTAGTCTTGTGATGCTACATTTTATTACCCAACTTTCTAATTTCATACTTTGCCGTAAGATGCTTTCAGCATGACAAACTGCGGAGATTCGGGTTTGTGGGTAATTGTAAATTGTAAATTGTTTGCGCTACAAGTTGCGCCCCCACACAGTTTGTCATCCTGAAAGGATCTTGCCAATTTGTGTCGGCTGAAAACAGCTTGGGTAGAAACTACAAATCAAACAAAATATTTTTAGTCTTGTGATGCTACTTTTAATTCCAAAATCCAATCGGTTGGTTATTTTGTTGCCAAAACTATTGGTGGTCAAGCAGCAGTAGCTCCTTTGGGGGGCAGGAGCGGGACGCTCACAATTGCTATATTCCAATAAAAATACAATTTTAATGAACTGCAAATCTAGATGATTTATGAAATTTTAAATTAAAATCATCGGTTAAAAAACTACCGTCTTCTAAAATAACTTTGTAACTAACTTTTAAATATTTTGAATTAATTTTTTTATTTGATACATAATTAAAAATACATTGTGTGCCTATTCCTTCAAAATGAGTTAATCTGTATTCATAAGGAATTTGTTCAAAAGTTTTTCTTTTTATTTGTTTGTTATAAATTTCCTTTTCATTGATATAACTTGAAATTTCAACTGTTTCTAAACTTAATTCCGATCCGTCTTTTGGCACTATATCGAAAGTAATATTTTTTATTTTCAGTTGTTTTGAATCGTTTTTAAACCAAAGACTTATTACTAAGTTTTTATTATCCCCATGCGAAACACTAAAATCGAAACTTAAATTATTACTTTCAATTAAATCAAAAATATGCTCTTTGGGAATTTTGTTCAGGACATAACTTTTATCTACTACACAAGAGTAAAAAAAGGGCAGTATTAATAACGTCAATAAACATTTTTTTGTTTTCATTTTAATTTGTTTGAATTTGTTTAACTTCAAAATACATTACGGCACTGACAATATTTAGTCAACCCTTAAAAACTCACTTTTTGAGTTTTTAAATTTAATTTACAACTATTTTCTACGAGTATAAAAATTAAAATTTCGAGCCAAAGAGCAAATAGCTCTTTGATTTGATTAAATCTTAGTTTTAAATTGTATCCAATAGCCGATAATAATCCATTATTGATATCTCCCGTTACACCTTTTAGGAAGTTTAGTCCTAAGGAGTGATTTCGTTTTAGATGTGATATTGTTGGTTCTATTGCTGCCCTTGCTCTAAATCTATTTCTGGCAACTTCTTGGTCGTATTTTGTTTTTTCTTTGTGATTTTTTGGTATTAAAATCTGTGTTATTTCAACTTGTGTTATTCCTCTAAATCCTCTGTCAGTACTTGCTATTGTTGGTCTAGTGCCTCCAGCTTTTTTTCTAACTCGTTCACTTTGTGCAAGTGCTTCTTGTAGTGTTTTACTATCGTGCGGATTGCCTTCAAATCTTTTTACTGAGGTTATCACTCCTGTTCTTCTCCCTCTAGTAACGGCTACTTTTGTGCCAAATTCGTATGCTTTATGTGCTTTTCCTTTAGCAATACAAGCAGTTTGAGGTTCGTGTAAACTATAAATTTTATCTTTGGTATTACGCTCTTGTGATAGGGCTTTTTTATATTTTTCAAACTCAACAACGTATTGATTTACAGTATTTTGATTCATTTTTCTCTCCAGTTCTCGAACCATTCTTTTGCCGATTGTTCGGAGTGTTCGACGAGCTGCTGTTGCTTTTTTTCTTCTTTTAGGATGGTTACCAAAATAGGCATCTCGTAGCAATTGCTTGCTTACTCTTTTGTAAGTTTGTCTTTGTATAACACCCTCTTTGTTAGCAATTTTTACACAATTATCGATTACTTTTTTTGCTAACTTGGCATCAGTTGGATAGGTAATATTCTTTGGCGCAACGGTTGTATCAATCTGTACCTCTTTTTCATTATTTGCCTTTGGATGTAAGCTAACTGTCTGACTCAAAAGATATTCTAATCCTTCTTCTTTAATACGTTTTCTAAAATGAACAAACTCACTTGGGTCAAAAGGTTGTTTGCTTTGGAAAAAATCTTCGCCTGTAAAATATTGCCAATAAGGATTTTCAATCCAACGCTCAACAACCGACTCGTCACTTTGATTAAACATTGACTTTAATAGCAGTAATCCTGCAATTTTACGAATTGCAATAGAAGGTCTTCCTTGCACTGAATACAAATTTTTGAACTCAAACTCCATTTTTTCCCAATCAAGCTCCTTTGATAAGATTACCAAAGGATGTTGCATATTTATTAGATCTGTCAAACGGGTGAGAAAGAAATTTTGCTGAAAATCGGGTTTTATTTTACCTAACATATTGCCACTATTTAAGTCATAAAAGTACAACATTTGGCAATATAATACAAGTTTTTTTGTCAATATTTTACGTTAAATAATTGAATAACAATATCTTAAAACGTATTTAAGGGATGACTAATTACCATAGTCAGATTCACAGGACTTACTACTTGCGTTCTTGCGTTTTCTAACAGCGTTGCAACTTTGCTATATAACTGGTTTTCTACATTATTCATTGTTTTATAATTTTAATAGTTTCCAAATCGCTTCTGCTTTGGATTCATTATCAGCGTGATAGTACCCAATTGCCAATATGCGTTGTGCATCGGTAGTTTTTTGAGCAACAAGAGGCAATTCTAAAATTCTGGTTATTGCACCATTTGGATTATCAAGCAAATCATAAACACAAGCCGAATTAATGTAGGCAACCGTATAATTTTCGTCCAGCCGAATGGCTTCTGTAAAATCTTTTTGAGCACTTTTGAGTAAAGTAATCATTTGTTGTTGTTTAGCATCGTCTCCGTTACTTCGTTTACCAGTTTGATTTAATCTGCTGGTATTGTCAATTTCTAAAGGATATAAAAAACGTTTTGGATAATCGGATTCGTCTTTAGCTAATGCTTTTAAATCTATTGCTTTTAAGGTTTTTATTTCCAAATATAATCGCTAGACAAGGTCTAGTAAAATATGAAAAAATTAATGTACATTACCTGTAAGGATATTATCCAGCTCTTCAATTATTTTTAAATCATTAACTGTTTTTAACTCAACTGGTGTTTCGGTTATGATAATTCCGTAATAATTGTTACCATCATAAAAGTATAAAGCACCTTTTTCATCAGTTAAAATAAAAACAATTTCACTTTCTTTTTCCTTGTAAATGGTTATTGATTTTCCAATAAGCGTGTACTTATTAAGCATATTTAATAATTTATCATATTCATTCTTATACTTTTTATTCTCATTATTTTCATTCTGATTTTCAGTTAAATAATTAAAAATGCCATCTATTTTAGGTTTTATATTATAATATAAGACTTTATAATCTTTTTTAATATTTACAGAAGACTTAGTGTTTTTTACTATTTTTTTTTCGCCTTTTTCAATATCAGACGTATCAATAATTACCTTTTGAATTTGTTCCTCTTTTTCAATTAATGTGTCTTTTGCTTTTACAAAAGAAGTGTCAATAATTTTATTTTTTATAGATGTAGATACTTCAGTTGGATTAATTTTTAGCTCTTTTTGTTTAAATTTAGATTTATATATTAATGTCCCTACAATTCCAAATGTAGCTGTAATTATGAAATATTTAAAAAACTGAATAATAAGCAATTTAGATAATATAATTTTCTTATTAAATACAACAAATGCTGGAGTAGCTGCAGCTTTTGGAAATGTATATTCTGATTTCTTTATTTCTTTATCCCAATGTTTCATTTTTTCTTTTAAATCTTCACGGCTTTTCATTTTTGCAGCTAATTCAATATCATTTTCAGAAATTTCAAATGTTAATCGCTCATAATATTTAGGTCAAACTTATGAAGAAATAGATTTTTTGTTAAAATTTAAAAATGAAACTTTTGCTAAAGAGGTTAATTTTTTACAAAACCTTAAACAAGTTGTTAAAAG
>JANNBA010000192.1:0-17811 GCA_031384845.1 Bacteroidota bacterium | reverse complement strand
ACAAATGGGATTCCAAGACAATGGGATATTGCTTATGTGCCTGGGACTACCGTAATGGTTTGCAACGGAGAAGATTTAATTTCTGGAACTGACCGAGGTATTTCTTATAGCTATGACGACGGAGCAACTTGGAACGACTGTACAGACATTTATGGCTCTATGGCTGGTGGGATGACTTTGTTGGACATAAACACCTTTTTTATTGCAGCTTTCGCAACATCCACAACCGTAGGAGGGATATTAAAATATACAGGAGGGCAGTTATTATCAGGTCTAGCAACATTTAATGACGCATTCAGCGCTAACACTTTCACCGCAACACCAAATCCTGCTACAAACAACTTGAATGTTGCTGGAAAAAATATTGCAAACGTTAGTGTTTTTGACCTTTTGGGCAAACAAGTGTTGAACAATAATTTCAATTCTTTGAATGATGTAAATCTTAATATCAGTGGTTTGAACAATGGCATTTATATGCTAAAAGTAACCAACGATCTTGGAAACACAACTACCTTGAAAGTAGTAAAACAATAAATAACATTTTTATTAATAAAAAACCGCTTCTGCAAAGAGGCGGTTTTTTTTTGAATTTGCAAAAATGAATCAAATTATGATGGGTATATACTTCAAAAGTGGAAATTCTAGGTATGTAGAAAATATTCAAAATAAATACAACTTTTTTTCAAAAATGAAAATATTGTATTTATAGTAGCGTTTCTGAAAAGGAATTGGAAAAATAGTTTGTGTTATTCTTGTTTGGTACTATTTAGAAATAAAATATAAAGTCGTTTGATTTGCTGTTTTTGGTATAATAGACCTGTTGCAGCGACTCGCGTGAGGGCAAAGGCGGAGCTCTTTTTGGGCTGGGCTTTTTCTGCCCTGCCCAAAAAAGCGGGAGCCGGAGACCGACCCGTAGGGGCACGCCCAAAAAAAAGACATTATCTAGAATAATTAGGAGATTCTTTTGTTATTGTTACATTATGTGGATGACTCTCATTGATGCCGCTTGCGGTAATCCGAACAAAACGTCCTGTTTCTTGAAGCGTAGGCACATCTTTGGCACCACAATAGCCCATGCCCGCCCGCAATCCGCCAACAAATTGCTGCATACTCTCGTTGAGCTCGCCTTTGTAAGGCACCCGACCCACAATTCCCTCTGGCACCAATTTTTTGACATCGTCCTCTACATCCTGAAAATAGCGGTCTTTTGATCCTTCTTGCATCGCCTCTACCGAGCCCATACCACGGTAGGATTTGAATTTTCGTCCCTCAAAAATAATAGTTTCACCGGGAGATTCTTTTGTGCCAGCCAAAAGAGATCCTAGCATCACACTGTCTGCGCCAGCTGCAATTGCTTTTGGGATATCGCCTGTATAGCGAATGCCTCCATCTGCAATCACCGGAACGCCACTGCCCTTTATAGCGGCAGCCACCTCCAAAACAGCCGAAAATTGCGGAAATCCTACCCCAGCAATAATTCGAGTTGTGCAAATCGAGCCTGGACCAATGCCCACCTTGACACCATCTGCGCCGTGAGCCACCAAAAAAAGTGCTGCCTCGGGCGTGGCAATATTGCCTACAACAACGTCTATAGATGGAAACTGCTTTTTGATAGCCTTCAAAACGCCAACTACGCCCTCGGTATGTCCGTGTGCCGTGTCTATTACGATAGCATCAACACCTGCATTTACAAGGGCTTCGGCGCGATCTACGGCATCAGCAGTTACGCCAATAGCCGCCGCAACACGCAAGCGTCCAAAAACGTCTTTGTTGGCAATTGGTTTTTGGGTGAGTTTTGTAATATCGCGAAATGTAATCAAGCCAACCAATTTATAATCGGCATTTACTACCAATAATTTTTCTATTTTGTAGCCTTGCAAAATCACTTCGGCCTCCACCATCGAGGTGCCTTGTGCCACCGTAACCAAATTTTCTGAAGTCATAACCGCAACAATAGGGCGCAAATTATTTTTTTCAAAACGCAAATCACGATTAGTTACTATGCCTTTTAGGGTATGATTTTCGTCAACAATTGGAATACCACCAATACCAAATTCACGCATTACCTGCTTGGCATCACCAACAGTGGCAGACAAAGGCAGCGTTACAGGATCCAAAATCATTCCAGACTCGGCACGCTTTACCTTTCGCACCATGGCGGCCTGCTGCTCGATAGTCATGTTTTTGTGCAAAACTCCAATACCACCTTCCTGCGCCATCGCAATCGCCATCGCACTCTCGGTCACCGTATCCATCGCAGCAGAAACTATTGGCACATTCAAACTAATATTTCGTGAAAATTTCGATTGGATATTTACCTCACGAGGCAAAATATTCGAATAATTTGGAACCAAAAGAACGTCATCATAAGTGAGACCTTCGCCAATAATCTTTAGAGTATGCGCTATCATTACATTAAAAGTTGTCGATTAATAGCCTACAAAAATACATAATTTTCGCCAATAAAAATATTCTTTTTTTGGGCGTGCCCCTTCGGGTCGGTCTCCGGCTCCCGCTTCCCTAAAAAACGGGAGAGCTCCGCCTTTGCCCTCACGCAAGAACGTCGCTGATATCCCTTTTTCTTCAACAAAATAATAAAGTTTCAAAAGACTGTAAGTTGCTACTAGATGGCAACAATAAATATCAAAAAACCATCAAAAAAATTTAGTTTTAAGGCCACTTTGAAAATTATGCTTTAAAATTACATTCTTTCATTCGCCATTGCCTTTAGGTCTGCAATAGTCTGCGTTGGATTCGATGATTGAAAAACAAAACTCCCTGCCACCAAAACATCGGCTCCAGCAGCTACAAGCATTTTCGCATTTTTATTGGTTACGCCACCATCTATTTCGATAATCGTGGAGGCGTTTTTGCTTTCGATAAGTGCTTTTAGTTTTTTGATTTTGTCATACGTATTTTCTATAAAAGATTGTCCTCCAAAACCAGGATTCACACTCATCAAACAAACAACATCAATATCTTGTATAACATCAGCCAGCAAATCGATATTGCTATGCGGGTTCAACGCAACGCCTGCCAGCATATTTTGTGCTTTTATAGCCTGCAAGGTACGGTGCAAATGCGGACAAGCCTCAAGATGAACGGTCAAAACGTTGGCACCCAATGCAGCAAAAGTTTCTATATAGCGATCTGGATCAACAATCATCAGATGAACATCGATGGTTTTTTTGGCATGGCGCGAAATAGCCTGGAGTACAGGCATCCCAAACGAAATATTGGGTACAAAAACGCCATCCATAATATCAATATGAAACCAATCTGCTTGTGAGTCGTTTATCATTTCGATATCGCGCTGTAAATTGGCAAAATCGGCGGCAAGGATCGAGGGAGCAATACGTATTGTTGACATTATTTTTTTTTTGCAAAGATATTATAAATAGCTGTTCTTTTAATAAAGTTTCAAAAAAGGGTACAACCAATCACAGACAAACTATTTTTCGCGGATATAAATATCAATCGGAACACCAGAAAAGTCCCAATTTTCTCGAATTTTGTTCTCCAAAAATCGTTTGTAAGCTTCTTTGACATACTGCGGCAAATTGGCAAAAAATACAAATTGCGGCGTGGCGGTTGGCAGTTGCATACAGTATTTTATTTTTACATATTTGCCTTTTAGTGCCGGTGGCGGATAGCCTTCGATCACTTTTAGCATATAATCATTGAATTTTGAAGTGGGAATGCGCTGTTTTCTGTTTTCAAAAACCTGAACCGTAGCTTCTAATGCCTTGAGCAATCGCTGTTTGGTAAGTGCAGATACAAACAATATAGGCACGTCTGTAAAAGGCATCAATTCTTCACGAATTTTGGCCTCATAATCCCGGGTTGACATCGTATCTTTTTCGACCAAATCCCATTTGTTGACCAATATCACAACGCCTTTTCGGTTCTTTTCGGCAAGCCAAAAAATACTTTGATCCTGACCCTCAAATCCTCGTGTGGCATCAACAATCAAAATGCAAATATCCGAATGCTCAATGGCACGAACCGAACGCATCACCGAGTAAAATTCTAAATCTTCTTTGACCTTGGCTTTTCTACGAATTCCAGCCGTGTCAACCAAATTGAACTCAAAGCCAAAACGGTCAAATTTGGTATCAATCGCATCTCGTGTGGTGCCAGCAATATCTGTAACGATATAACGATCCTTTCCAATCAAAGCGTTTATAAAACTAGATTTACCAGCATTTGGTCGTCCAACAACCGCAAATCGAGGCAACAAAATTTCTTCTTGTGTAGGCTCGGGTTTGATAGGAAACGCCTCGATAAGCGCATCCAACAAATCGCCTGTACCACTTCCAGAAATACTCGCAAAAGTATAATAATCGCCCAATCCAAGATTATAAAACTCGAGGGCATCTTTTTCGCGCATCGCATTATCAACCTTGTTTACGGCCAGCAAAACCGGTTTCGAAACCTTGCGCAACAGCTTGGCAACCGCATCATCCATTGGAGTAATGCCTTCTTCTACATCCACAACAAACATAATTACATCTGCCTCATCGATAGCCAATTCTACTTGTTTGCGAATCTCGGCTTCAAAAATATCGTCTGAACCACGCACATAGCCACCAGTGTCAATCACCGAAAATTCTTTGCCATTCCACTCGCTTTTGCCATAATTTCGATCGCGGGTAACACCCGAAACCGAATCGACAATCGCCTCTCGACGCTGAATTAATCTATTAAAAAGGGTTGATTTTCCAACATTTGGTCTTCCAACAATGGCAACAATATTGTTCATAATACAAATTTCAAATATTTTGCAAAGATACGCTTTTTTTTACCAACATTTTGCCCAAAAATTAAGCATAGGTGTAAAGTTTTATAACATTGTTGATGCTATTTGGATAGAAAATTATTATTGTCTAAAGCAATTTCTATGTTCTCTAAATCATTTGGAAAAAAAATTGGAATTTCTTTTACATCTTGATTTCATATACTTGTTTGCCATATACAATAAAGACGTAAAATAAATCCCATATTTGAAACCAAAAAATCATGCTTTTAAAACAATTGACTTTATATAACAACCAAAAATTTCAGGTTCATTAAAAGGCGTTGGATTTTTCACTAAAATTATTTCAAAAAAGCGATTGTTTTTTGACAAAATATTCCTATCTTGCAGCTATAAACAATCAAAAGATGACACTACAACAACAATTCGATTTTTGTAAAATGCTAACCCATGTTTTGTACAAAATGAACATTCATACCAATGAAATTTACCAATGTTTGGAATTACCTTCAATCGATTTGAGTAGAGTAGCAACTCCAAAAAAAACCTATCCAGATGATGCAAATCCGAACAAACCTTATTTGAAGTAAAATTATATTTATTCAATAAATATTTTGCAATTCATTTTGGAAAATATTTAACGGGTCTTGCCCTAAAATAGGTTTACTAACCAAAAGAGTACATATAATGAAAAACTGAAAACCATTTTTAGGACGAATTTCTTCTTTGGATTATTTATCATGATGTATTCTACTTTTTTATCACTTTCAGGGTTTTAATTTGATTTTCGACCTTGATTTTTACAAAATAGGAGCCAGACGGCAGGCTTGAAACTTCTAATGCTACTTCGGTTGCGTTTATTTTTTTTGAGATAATTTCTTGCCCCATAATATTATAAATCGAAATTGAGGTGATCATTTTTTCAAAAGAAATGTTTAAAATATCTAATATTGGGTTGGGATAGACTTTTATTTGGTTTGCCAAAGAGAAATCGGCTGTTGAGATATTTGAACTTGGACAAGCAATTGATGTTGGTATGCTTTTGTTTGTTGTGGTGCCATCGCCCAATTCGCCTACTTCGTTGTCTCCCCATGTCCAAATCGAATTATCGTTTTTGATGGCAATGGTATGAAAGCCTTTGGTAGCGCCAGTTATCCAATTTGTGGCTGTTGCAATTTGAGTAGGTACATTTTTATTCAATATGGTTCCATTGCCCAATTGGCCATAAAGATTGGATCCCCAGGACCAATAGCCACCGTTTGTATTGATAGCAATGCTGTGATAATTACCCGCTTGCACGGTTTGCCAGTTTGTGGCTGTTCCAATTTGTGTGGGTAGATATCGATTTGTATTTGTGCCATCTCCTAATTTGCCATATTGATTACTACCCCACGCCCAAAGGGTACCGTTTGTTTTGATGGCAATTGTATTGTCATATCCACAAGATACGGTTTGCCAATTTGTTGCAACACCTACTTGGGTAGGGATATAAATACTGACTGCGCTATCTCCGATGCCCAATTGGCCGGGTATATTCCAACCCCATGACCAGAGTGTACCATTGGTTTTTATGGCAATTGTGTGAAAACCTCCTGCCGAAACACTTTGCCAATTGGTTGCTGTCCCAATTTGTGTTGGAATAATTTTGTCGAGTGTTGTACCGTCTCCCAGCTGCCCATACACATTATATCCCCAGCTCCAGAGCGTACCATCTGTTTTTATAGCAAAGGTATGAGCATCATTTGCCGAAACACTTTGCCAGTTTGTTGCAATTCCAATTTGGGTTGGTGTATATTTATTAGTGAAGGTAGCATCGCCTAAATTTCCGAATTCATTTTTCCCCCATGCCCAAAGCGTTCCATTTGTTTTGATGGCAAATGATTGATTAAATCCACACGATATGCTCTGCCAATTGTTTGCAGTGCCAATTTGGGTTGGAAGGCTTTTGTTGTTCGAGGTGCCGTCACCCAATTCGCCATTATTATTAAAACCCCAGCCCCATAGCGTTCCGTCAGTTTTGATGGCAATGCTGTGATAGGCACCTGCGGCTATTTTTTGCCAGCATTGGGCATTTAGTTGGATACTTAAAATCAATAATAAGAGGTTAATTGTTTTTTTCATAAACGAATTTTAGGACTGGTTTGCTTTTTTATTTTCTTGATGCTAAAGTAGTAAAAAAAAGCAAATTTTTTGCTATTTGTTTGAAATCCATTTTTGAAATCTTATTTTTTTTGATTCAAAATATTTAATTATTTTTTGAAATCTAATTTTTTTCAACAATAAGGAACGTCTTTCAACGGCTTGCGTGAGGGCGCAGGCGGAGCTCTTTCTGGGCTGGGCTTTTTCTGCCCAGCCTAGAAAAGCGGGAGCCGAAGACCGACCCGTAAGGGGCACGCCCAAAGAAAAAGGAGCATTTTGTTTTTGCTATTTTTATGATTTTCAGATTTTTTTTGAAAATAAGTAGTAAATTTGGGGTCTTAATAAAATGATATTTTGAAAAAAATTAACATTGCGATTGATGGTTTTTCATCAACCGGAAAGAGCACTTTGGCCAAGCAATTGGCTCAAAAATTGGGTTATGTTTTTGTAGATTCTGGAGCTATGTATCGGGCTATAACGTTATTTGCGATGCAACATGGTTATATTTCTGATGATTTTTTTGACAAATCTGCCCTTGTTTTAGGTCTTGACGCCATAAGATTGGAGTTTCGATTTAATCAGGATTTGGGTTTTTCTGAAATGTTTTTGAATGGCGAAAATGTTGAAACGGCTATCCGAACAATTGCGGTGTCGAGTTTTGTGAGTCGCATTGCCGAGGTGTCTGAAGTTCGTAGCAAATTGGTTGAAAAACAGCAGTTTATGGGAAAAAGCAAAGGTGTCGTGATGGACGGTCGCGATATTGGAACCGTTGTTTTTGTAGATGCCGAACTCAAAATTTTTATGACCGCAAGTCCTCAAACCCGTGCTCAAAGACGATTTGCAGAGCTGCGTGCATCAGATCTAAATTTGACTTTTGAAACTGTGCTCAAAAATGTGCAAGAGCGAGATTATATTGACACACATCGTGAGGATTCGCCCCTGAGAAAGGCAGATGATGCCATCGAAATTGACAATTCAAACATGGATAAAACCGAGCAGTTTGAAATGGTTTTGAATTTGGTAAAAACAAAGTTGGGTTAAATTTTGGTTTTCAGAATTTTATGTTAGATTTACAACTTGAAAAAATCACAATAATATTAAAAAAATATACAAATGGATATCAAAAGCAGGTTGACCTTGATGAGTTTTCTTCAATTTTTTGTTTGGGGTGCATGGCTCATCACCGTTGGAAATTATTGGTTTGCAACCAAGCAATGGAGTGGTGCCGATTTTGGGGCTATTTTTTCTACTCTCGGATTATCGTCGATCATTATGCCAGCGATTACTGGTATTATGGCAGATAAATGGATAAATGCCGAAAAATTGTATGGCGTTTTGCATATTTTGGGTGGTATTGCTCTTTGTTTTATTCCACAAGTTGATAATCCGACCACTTTTTATTGGGTTATATTTGCTGCGATGTTGTGCTATATGCCAACTATTTCTTTGTCTAATTCGGTGGCTTATAACATACTGAAAACCAATGATTTTGACGTTGTAAAAGTATTTCCTCCTATTCGGGTTTGGGGTACGGTTGGCTTTATTGCGGCCATGTGGATCACCAATTTGTCTGGCAACAAGGCGTCAGGAAATATGTTTTATATAGCTGCGTTTGCCGCAATTTTGTTGGGAGTATATTCGTTTTTTTTGCCAAAATGCCCACCGCAAAAATTGATTTCTGAAAACGCTACTTTTTCTGAGAAAATGGGTTTAGATGCTTTCAAACTTTTTGGCACCTACAAAATGGCGTTGTTTTTTGTGTTTTCGATGTTTTTGGGTGCTGCCTTGCAACTCACTAATATGTATGGTGATACTTACTTGTCTGAGTTTGCTAATGTTCCAAAATATGCCAACTCATTTGTAGTCAAATATTCGACCATAATTATGTCTATTTCTCAAGTATCTGAAACGCTTTTCATTTTGGCGATTCCATATTTTTTGAAACGTTTTGGAATCAAACAAGTTATGCTCATATCAATGATGGCTTGGGTTTTGCGCTTCGGATTGTTTGCTTATGGAGATCCTGAAGGTGGCTTGTGGATGATAATCATGTCCTGTATTGTGTATGGAATGGCTTTTGATTTTTTCAATATTTCAGGTTCACTTTTTATAGAAACAGCAACAGATTCTAAAATGCGGTCTTCAGCACAAGGCTTATTTATGATGATGTCCAATGGGTTTGGTGCTTTTTTTGGCGGGTTGATCAGTGGCAAAGTTATTGACAGCTTTTATACAACCAATCAAATAAGAGATTGGCATGGCATTTGGCTCTCATTTGCTTTGTATGCTTTTGCAATTGCTATAGCCTTTGCCGTTCTTTTCAAACATGAACACAAGCCAAACGAGCTTGAAAACTTGGGTCATTAGGATTTAAAAAGAAATTTTTTTGAAATTTATAACCCTCTAATTAATGAAAAAATTATTATGTTTGATTGGTTTTTTTTTCGTTTTTTCTTGTTCTAAAAGCGAAAATAGCGCACCAAATTTACCAGTAGAAATAGGATTTTATAAAGGTTTAGATTTATCTTTTCAGTCAGAATTGGAATCCTATCCTATTGATTATAAAGACGCTGGAGGCAATTCGATTTCGATTTTGCCGTTTGCAAACCAAAATGGCGTTAATCTAATTCGATTAAGACTTTGGTATAACCCACAAAATGGTCAAAATGATTTTTTGTCTGTAAAA
Organism: Bacteroidota bacterium; assembly: GCA_031384845.1. Classification (GTDB taxonomy): domain Bacteria; phylum Bacteroidota; class Bacteroidia; order Flavobacteriales; family Flavobacteriaceae; genus Flavobacterium. The sequence goes on along the minus strand of JANNBA010000192.1, from coordinate 8,230 downwards.
AAGTATGCGCTAAAACTAAAACAAAACAATTTGAAATTTTTATTAGACATACATTATTCTGATACTTGGGCAGATCCAAGCCAGCAAAATCCTCCTGCAATATGGCAAAATTTGAGTTTTGATGATTTAAAAATAGCGATATACAATTATACAAATCAAGTCATGACCGATTTGAAAAAGCAAGGTACACCGCCAGATTTTGTTCAAATTGGAAATGAAATTGACAGTGGTTTTTTGTGGAATTTCGGAAAAGTTTGGAACCAATTTAACAACAATTGGAGCAACTATGCTTCATTAGTACAAAGTGCCGCTCAAGCTGTTAGAGCTGTAAACGGAATCCAAACTAAAATAATTTTGCATCATTCTAATATAGAAAATGCGGTTTATTTTTTTGAAAAAATTAAGCCTTATTTAATTGATTATGATGTAATTGGTCTTTCATATTATCCACAATTTGGCAACAAAAACCTAAATGTTATACAATCCAAACTCGATAATCTGGCCTCCACTTTTGACAAAAAAATCATGATTGTAGAAACGGCATACCCCTTTTCGATGGGTTGGCAGGATGGCGCAAACAATATTGTTGGCACAACGGCAGGATTAATTTCAGAATATCCTGCTACAGATTTGGGACAACATGATTTTTTGCAAAAAATGTTTTCGATTGTCAAAAAGATACCCAACCAAAAAGGAATTGGATTGGTGTATTGGGCGCCAGATTGGGTTTCGTTTTCTGGCAACACCACAACTTCAACAGGGGGTTCGGCATGGGAAAATCAATGTTTATGGGATTTTGATCATCGGGCATTGTCCGCATTTGAGGTTTTTAAAACAAATTAGTATTTGCCGCAATTTATAGTGCCACTTATATTTTTAACAAAATAAATGAAATGACCAAAAATCAAAAAGCTGCATTTGTCGTAAAAACCTTATCAGAATTATATCCAAAAATTCCAATTCCGTTAGATCATAAAGATCCTTATACCTTGCTTATAGCGGTGCTTTTGTCTGCTCAATGCACAGATGTTCGTGTCAATCAAGTAACTCCAATATTGTTTGGCAGAGCTGATAATCCGAGTGATATGGTGCAGTTGGGCGTAGATGCTATCAAAGAAATTATCAGACCTTGTGGTCTATCGCCCATGAAATCAAAAGGCATTTTTGGGTTGTCACAAATACTATTAGACCAATATAATGGCATTGTTCCTCAAAGTTTTGAAGCCTTGGAGTCATTTCCGGCGGTAGGCCACAAAACTGCGAGTGTAGTTATGAGTCAAGCCTTCGGGGTGCCTGCCTTTCCGGTTGACACGCACATTCACAGGTTGCTTTTTCGGTGGAATTTGAGTAGCGGCAAAAACGTAAAAACATCTGAAATGGACGCCAAAAAAATATTCCCAAAAGCCATTTGGAACGATTTGCACCTACAGATGATTTGGTACGGGCGTGAATATTCGCCTGCAAGAGGTTGGGATTTGGAACGCGATATTATTACCAAAACAATTGGTAGAAAAGAAGTTATAAAAGAATATCAAATCAAAAAAACCACTAAAAAATAGTGACTTTAGTTTAATATAGATTCAAATTGCAAGCCACCAACTTTCAGAAACCGCAATGCTTTTGAATAGTTTAGTAAAAAAGAAATAGTTTCTTTCTTTGGTTTCAATTTTGTAACGATTTTTTTTGAGTAAATTTTGTCCATAATTGCTGTTTTTTATCAAAACGCAACTACGTTACATTTATTGTTATGCCGATAAAATAATTTTGTTTTTGGCAATTACTTTTCTTAAATTTTGAATCGCATACCGCATTCTACCCAATGCTGTATTGATGCTAACACCAGTCAATTCTGAAATTTCTTTGAAGCTAAGGTCTTGATACATACGCATCATCAACACTTCTTTTTGATCTGCGGGTAGTTCGTTTACAATTCGTTTTAGGTCATTTTTTATTTGATCATCAATAATTTCATCTTCAATCGTAACAGCACCATCACTCATAAACGAAAAAATCGAATAGGTTTCGGTCTCGCGAACAACGGGCATACGTTTGTTTTTTCTAAAATGGTCTATTACCAAATTGTGCGAAATGCGCATCACCCAAGGCAAAAATTTTCCTTCTTCATGGTATGATTTTGATTTCAAAGTTTTGATTACTTTTATAAAAGTATCCTGAAAAACATCATTACAAACTTCGGTGTCTGGAATTTTTGAATATATAAAACCGTAAATTTTTGATTGGTGTCTGCTTATTAATGTAGCCAAAGCATTTTCGTCACCGGCAACATAATTTTTTACCAACAAAGCGTCTGGAGTGTGAATATTAGCCATAAGATTACCTTTTAGTTTGAGTTAATAAAGAGATTTTCTCTAAAAAGTAATTTTATTATATAGGCAGTGTTATTTTGTTGTTAAATTATTTATCAAATATTGCAAAATAAAATTTTATAAAACAAGTCTGAAACCAAACTTTAACATAATTTATTTGAAATAAGCAATTTTATGCTGTTTTTTGTATTGATAATTACAAAATAACGCTTTAAATTATAAATATTCATAGCCAAGTCCAACAGTCATTTAGATCAAAATAGATACCTTTTAAAAAGCCATCAAACGTTTACCTATTATATAAGTTTCGTTTTAATGGGTAAAAAAAAATCAAAAATTACAATAAATTTAAGAAGCATTCGTTGAAATATAAGTAAATTGCGTACTTTAAAAAACAACAAATGAATCAAATTAAAATACTTTGGGTAGATGACGAAATAGACTTGCTAAAACCCCACGTTTTGTTTCTCGAAAAAAAAAATTACCACCTTACAACTTGCAATAATGGGCGGGATGCCGTAGATATTTTTGAAGAAGGCAATTTTGACATTGTTTTTCTTGACGAAAATATGCCTGGGATGAGTGGATTGGAAACATTGATGGAAATGAAAGAGAAAAAATCTGCAACTCCAATGATTATGATTACCAAAAGCGAAGAAGAATACCTGATGGAAGAAGCGATAGGATCAAAGATTGCAGATTATTTGATAAAACCGGTCAACCCCAATCAGATATTATTAAGTTTGAAAAAGAACCTTGATCATTCGCGCCTGATTTCAGAAAAAACAACTTTGGATTATCAAAAAGAGTTTCGCAAAATATCGATGGATTTGGCAATGGTCAACAGCTTTGAAGAATGGATTGATGTGTATAAAAAACTAATTCATTGGGAAATTGAACTCGAAAACATTGATGATCAAGGTATGATTTCGATTTTGGAATCTCAGAAAGCAGAAGCCAATTCGCTTTTCGGCAAATTTATAGAGCGCAATTATGAAAATTGGTTTGAACCAAAAGCCCAAAAGCCGGTGCAATCACATACGCTTTTTAGAGAATTGGTTGTGCCCGAACTAATCAAAAAGGACAAACCCGTTTTGTTTGTTGTCATCGACAATCTTCGATACGACCAATGGAAAGTATTTGAAAGTGTGGTAAATAACCATTATAAATTGGAAAAAGAAGTGCCCTATTATGCCATTTTGCCTACGGCTACTCAATATGCAAGAAATGCTATTTTTTCAGGATTGACTCCGCTCGAAATGGAAAAACAATTCCCTCAATATTGGAAAAATGATGTCGAGGATGGTGGCAAAAATCTTTATGAAGCCGAGTTTTTGACAGCTCATCTCAAGCGTTTGGGAATCAATATCAAACAAGATTATTTTAAAATCACCAATCTTGCAAGTGGCAAAAAATTAGTTGATAATTTTAAAGCTTTAAAAAACAATGACTTGGTGACAATTGTTTACAATTTTGTAGATATGCTTTCACATGCCAAAACAGAAATGGATGTTGTCAAAGAATTGGCTTCAGACGACAAGGCTTATCGCTCATTGACGTTGAGTTGGTTCAAAAATTCGCCATTATTAGAGATTATACAACAGGCACAAAAATTGGGTTTCAAGCTCATTATCACAACAGATCATGGCACAATCAATGTAAAAAATCCTTCAAAAGTGGTGGGCGACAAAAACACAAGTCTAAATTTGCGATACAAAACAGGGCGCAGTTTGACTTTTGAGGACAAAGACGTTTATGCGGTCAAGGAACCAAAAAAAATTGGTCTGCCCACCATAAATATGAGTAGTTCTTATATATTTGCCAAAAATGATTTGTTTTTGGCTTATGTCAACAACTATAATCATTATGTAAGTTATTACAGAAACACCTATCAACACGGAGGAATTTCACTCGAAGAAATGATTATTCCGTTTTTGGTATTAAATCCTAGATAAAATATTTAAATGACAATTACATATCAACTATCTGAAATTGAAGCTGTTGCTTCAATTATTCTAAATCAAAACCCTTGCAGAATTATGGTTTTTGATGCTGAAATGGGCGTTGGCAAAACCACATTGATCAAGCAGTTGGTCAAGCAATTGGGCGTTGAATCACCCACAACTAGCCCCACTTTTTCTTTGGTAAATGAATATCAAACCGCTGATAATCAAGTTGTCTATCACTTTGATTTTTATAGATTGAAAACCCAAACCGAAGCATTAGATTTTGGTATTGAAGATTATTTTTATTCTAATAATTGGTGTTTTATCGAATGGGCGGATAAAATTCCAGATTTGATTCCTGTTGAGCATACTAAAATCAAAATTAAATCACTCGAAAGCGGATATAGAATCCTTGAAATTCAATAAAAATGCAAACTACCATAATTCCATACAATCCGACGTTAAAGGAAGCAGTCAAAGTTTTGAACATAGAATGGTTGCAGCGCCATTTTTCGGTGGAGCCAATTGACGAAATTTTGCTTTCAAATCCGCAAGCTTCTATTATCGACAAAGGGGGATTTGTTTTTTTGGTACAACACAAAAATCAAATTGTTGGTACTTTTTCGTTTATAAAAATCAACGATTTTGAATTTGAATTGAGCAAAATGGCGGTTTCAGAGCCTCATCAAGGATTGGGCATAGGCAACTTAATTCTTGAATTTGCAATTGATTTTGGGATAAAAAAGGGTTGGCACATTATCTCTCTTTTTTCAAATACGAAGTTAGAGCCGGCCATTCATTTGTATAAAAAATTTGGTTTTGTTGAAATTGAAATCGGTACAAGTTTGTATAAACGCACCAATATCAAAATGGAAAAAACACTGTAAATTATGGAATAACAACTAACTAAATATGAAAACGCTAAAAAATAAATCTCCCGAAATTCCAAAATTCATTTTGAAATTTGCTGGGATATTGTCTTTTTTTTCAACAAAATGGGTTACATGGTTTGCTATCAAATTGTTTACCACGCCAATTCGACACAAAATTCCGAGGCGTGAGCTTGATATGGATCAAAGAAGCAAACAAACACTCGTGCCTGTAATGGCTATCAAAAAAAAGGTAATGGTGTATGAATATGGTGAGTCTTCCAAAAAAATATTGCTTGTTCATGGCTGGTCTGGTCGTGGCACACAGTTGGTGAGATTGGCAGATGAGTTGCTGGCACAAGGCTTTTCGACGGTGAGTTTTGATGCCCCTGCTCATGGAAAATCAACGGGAAGCACTACTTTGATGCCAGAATTTATGGCTACTGTGTTGCAATTAGAGCAAGAATATGGTCCTTTTGAGGCTGCTATTGGGCATTCGTTAGGAAGTATGGCTTTGTTGAATGCAGTAAAAAATGGTTTGAAAATCAAAAAATTAGTTTTGATTGGTACTGCAGATAAAATCAAGGATATTTTGGCTGTATTTATAAAAAAAATGGGGCTAAAGCCTATGGTAGCGCTTAAAATGAAGGAACATTTTGAAAATAAATTTGGCTTGTCTTTGGAACATTTTGCGGCAAGCGAAGCGGCCAAAATGGTTTTGATCCCTACTTTGGTGGTGCACGACCGGCACGATTTTGAGGTGCCAATTGCTTGTGGCAGAGCTGTTTTTGATCAGTTGCAGCAAGGTGTTTTTTTGGAAACGGAGCGATTGGGTCACCGAAAAATTTTGGGTGACAAAACGGTGGTTTCAAAGGTTGTTGATTTTATTTTATAGATTTTTTTGGGGTTTTCTTGAAAAATTTAGAAGTCTATCATAGCCCCGATTGAGGCGGCATCCTTTTTGGATTTTCTTTTTCAGAAAATCCAAAAAGATATAGCCGAAAGCGGGACGGGTGTTTTATCAACTGGGGTGTTGTGCTCCAAAAAAAAAAAGAGATATGAAAAATTGGTTTTTGATTTTGATTTTGTGTGGCGGGTTTTGTTTTGGACAAACCAAAAAACCTGTTTTTAAGGTTCAAAAAACGGAGGCGGAATGGCGAAAAATTTTGTCGCCCGAGGCTTTCGAAGTGTTACGAAATAAGGGTACAGAGCGTGCATTTGTTGGAAAATATGTAGGTTTTTTTGAAAAAGGGAAGTATGTTTGTGCGGCTTGTGGGCAAACTTTGTTTTTGTCTGATGCCAAATTTCATTCGGATTGTGGTTGGCCATCGTTTGACAAAGCGATTGCGGGCTCGGTAATTTTTGTGGAGGATTATAGTTTTGGAATGAAGCGCACAGAGGTCAATTGTGCCAAATGTGGTGGACATTTGGGACACATTTTTGCGGATGGGCCTACACAAACGGGGCAGCGATTTTGTACCAATTCGGTTTCGGTAAAATTTGTGAGGGATTAATATTTAATGAATTTTGGGTATGGAATATAGCATCAAAAAGTCAGACGAGGCTTGGAAAGCCTTGCTGGGCGCAGAACGATATAGAATTTTGAGACAAAAAGGGACAGAATATCCGCATACAGGACAGTTTAATTTGTTTTTTGAGGAGGGTGTTTATTGTTGTGGTGGTTGTGGCGAAATTTTGTTTGAAAGTGAGGCAAAATTTGACAGTCATTGTGGCTGGCCTGCTTTTGACAAAGCGGTTGAAGGCTCGGTGCAATATATTGCAGATTCTACAATGGGAATGCGGCGTACAGAGATTTTGTGTGCCAATTGTGGGGGTCATTTGGGGCACGTTTTTGAGGATGGGCCTACAGAAACCGGACAACGATTTTGCGTCAATTCGCTATCGATAGATTTTGAAAGTGGTGCAGATATATAGCAGGTTAATTATAGGATTGTTTTATTTTTTAGTAAATACCTAATGACCGTTTCTGCGGCATACAGCCCGAAAAGAGCTGGCATATAGCTATTTGTGCCATAAAATGATTTTTTGTAGTTTTTGCCGTCTGTGGTTTTAAGACTTGTTTCGTCTTGAATTTCGGACGAAAAAACTACTTTGACGCCTTTGTCGATTTTGACTTCTTTGAGACGTTTTTTGATGGCTTTTGCCAAAAAGCAGTTTTGCGTTTTGCTAATGTCTGCTACTTGAACCTTGCTGGCTTCCATTTTGCCACCGGCACCCATGCTGCTTATTATTTTTACTTTTTTGCGCTTGGCGGCGATAATCAAATTGAGTTTTGGAGTGATGCTGTCTATACAATCCAAAACATAATCATATTGTTCGTTTACGATTTCAAAGGCGCGCTCTGGCGACAAAAATTCGTTGACTTTGGTGAGTTGTAACACTGGGTTGATGTCGATTAATCTGTCGCCAACAACTTCAATTTTTGACTTTCCAATGGTAGAGTGCAGGGCTGGCAACTGCCTGTTAATGTTAGTAATATCAACTACATCGCCGTCAACAATGGTTATTTTGCCCACTCCAGCCCGTGCCAAAAACTCGGCAGCAAACGAGCCTACGCCACCCACGCCAACAATTAGAATATTTGAATTTTGTAATTTGTTGAGTCCTTCTTTTTTGAACAAAAGTTCAGCTCTTTGTGTCCATTCTGTCATAAAATTGGTGGTTTAGGGTTTGGTTTGTAATGATTTTAGGTTTGAAAACACTGCGTTTTTGATGTCAAAATCGCCTTTAATGGCTATTGCTTTGGCATATATTTCTTGAATACTGATATTTGAATTGTCTGTTTCTAAAAAAAAACGATCCAATGGTATTTCTTTAAATACTAAGGCTAATTTTGGGTTTTGTATTAAATTTTTTCCAAAAGAAAGGAAAAAACCTTGATCGAGCAACCTTTTTGCCAATATTTGATTTTTGGAATATCCGTGAATGATCATTGGCACCGTAATTTTTAGTTTGTTTTTGAGCTGTATTATTTCTTCAAAAGCGGCGACACAATGCAAAATTACTGGTTTTTGAAATTCTTGTGCCAAACACAATTGCTGTTCAAAAATATTGATTTGTGTTTCAA
>JANNBA010000187.1:0-17462 GCA_031384845.1 Bacteroidota bacterium | reverse complement strand
TGATGATCGAAAAATAGTAAAAGAATTTACCCACGAAATTGATAATGAAGATATTAAACTAACGACTGATATTTTACATTTTTCTGGAACTAACACAGAGGAGCGAAAAAAAATAGAAACAGAACAAGAAGCGTGGAGGAGTGTAAACGCAATGTTTGAGGATAAAGAAAAGGAGTTTATTAAGACTATTGAAGAAATGCAGAAAGAAATAAACGAATTAAAAAGTAAACTCAGCGACAAAAAATAGTAAATCACAAAAGCCAGCCTTTCTTTGGGCTTGAAAAACCAACAAGGATTTGCAATCATCGAATATCCATAAAAAATAAAGTCCATAGGATAAACTTTGGCTGAACAAAACGGCAAGTTTGTCAACGCTATGGGGTTATCGTCGAGTTTTTTTGCCATTTCACAGCCGTTTTAGCACCCCTTTTTTTGTCATTTTAGGTATATTTATATATTTTCAAAGTACAAAATTATGGTATCAGAGCTACCGTAGGTATAGATCAATAGCGGTTTTTGGCAATTGCGGGGTTTGCGCATTTTTTTGAAACAACACCGTAAATCTAACGTTTTGTGTATATTTGTAATGGCTTGATAATTGCACACCGCTACTGCCACAAGCAGCGAAACCTTGGGCGTTATTTTTGAAAAAATCGTGGAAATCAAAAAATGTATTTTTTATTGAAAAATTTTGTAATTTTACAGAATGAAATTTGTAGATATAAAAAATGACGTAGCTTTCCGAAAAATATTCGGAAATGAAAATAGAAAAGAAGTGCTTATTTCTTTTTTAAACGCTGTTTTGTTGCTAAAAGTTAACAATAAAATAATTGATGTTGATATTTTAACACCATACCAATTACCTGATTTAAAAGGTGGAAAAGTAACAATTGTAGATGTTAAAGTAAAAGACCAAAACGAAAAAACATATATTGTGGAAATGCAAGTTGCGGAAATAAGCGGTTTTGACCAGAGAGTTCTATTTTATGCCACAAAAAGTTATTCAGCCCAAATAGAACGTGGAGATCAATACGAAAAACTAAATCCTATATATTTTATAGGAATTCTAGATTTTGAAGTAACAGAAAATGCAAATTATATTAGTCGGCATAAAATTCTTGATACGGAAACTGGTGAAAATTATTTAAAAAATATTGAGTTTAATTTCATAGAACTTCCTAAGTTTAAAAAAACTGAAAACGAGCTTGAAAGCGTTATCGATCAGTGGGTTTATTTTCTTAAAAACGCAGAAAATTTAGAAGTAATTCCAGAAAACTTAAAAGATGAAGGTTTGAAATTTGCTTATCAAGATGCGGATCGACATAATTGGACAAAAGCTGAATTAGAAGCTTATGATTATGTATTGATGCGCGAACAAGATGATAGAGGACGATTAACTTTTGCAATTAAAAAAGAAAAAATAGGGTTCGCAAAAAAATTAATCAAACGAAATACATCAACAGAAGATATTGCTGAGGATACGGGATTGACAATTGAACAGATTGAAAAATTACGAAAAGAAAAATAAAACATCGCCCATAAGCCAGCCTTTCGTGGGCTTGAAAAACCAACAAGGATTTGCAATCATCGAATATCCATAAAAAATAATGTCCATAGGATAAACTCCTTTTGAACGGAAACGGCAAGTTTGTCAACGTTATGGTGCTGAATTGTAAATCAAATTTCTAAAGATTTATTTTCTAAAAATATTTCAAAAACCCCAAAAAGTCTAAAATCGCCCTGATGCAGCGGCATCCTTTTTGGATTTTCTTTTTCAGAAAATCCAAAAAGATATAGCGTGCAGCAGGACAAGTGGCGTGCGGGTCTGATGGTGTGCGCCAAAAAAAAATGATTTTTTTTAAATTGAAGTTACATTCACATTTTCGGTCAAAATAATGGCTTCTTTGGCTTCTTTGACATCATGCACGCGCAAAATTTTTGCGCCTTGAATAAGGGCGATAGTGTTCAAAACAGTTGTTCCGTTAAGTGCTTCATTGGCAGTGTTTTGCAAGGTGTTATATACCATCGATTTTCGCGAAATACCGACTAAAATAGGCACATTGAGTGTGTCGAAATAGGATAGATTTTTTAGAATTTCGAAGTTTTGAGATAGTGTTTTGGCAAAACCAAATCCGGGATCGATGATCAAATCATGTATGCCAAAACGGCGAGCTGTGTTGACTTTTTGGGTGAAATAATAGTACAAATCGCTCATCAAATTCTGGTATTCGCAAAGTGTTTGCATGGTTTGTGGCGTACCTTTGCTGTGCATCATGATATATGGAACTTTCAGATTTCCAACGGTTTGCATCATTTTTTGGTTTAAATTTCCTGCCGAAATATCGTTTATAATCGCAGCACCGTGATGTATGGCTTTCTCGGCGACCGAGGCCCGAAAGGTATCTATAGACAAAATGGCAGCGGGAAAATGTGCCACAATTGCCTGAATCGCAGGAACTAGACGTGCAATTTCGTCTGTTTCCGATACAAATTCGGCATTTGGTTTGGTCGAATAGCCTCCGATATCGATAAATGTTGCACCGTCTAAGAGCATTTTGTCAACTTGTGAGAGTATCAAATCTATATTTTGATTGTATTTTCCACCATCAAAAAAAGAGTTTGGGGTAAGGTTTAGAATGCCCATCACTTTGGGTTTGGCAAGATCAATCAGTGTTCCGTTGCAATTTATGGTCATTTTAATTTTATAAAAAGGTTTGTCACAATTTCTTTGGTGTGAATCAAAAAATATTGCTTATTTTTGAAAAAATTTTTACAAATATAACCCAAAATGACCCAAACTTCACAACAATATGACGATGTTATTGCAATTTGTAAATCATTGTTTTCTAAAAAAATGATTGATTATGGTAGTGCTTGGCGCATTTTGAGGTTGCCTTCGCTAACGGATCAAATTTTTATTAAAGCGCAAAGAATCAGAAGTTTACAACAAAATTTGGAACGAAAAATTCAAGAGGATGAAACTTCAGAATTTATTGGAATCATCAATTATTCAATCATGGCGTTGATTCAACTTGATTTGGGTGTTGTGGAGCAGCCGGATTTGGAAGTTTCAAAGGCAATCTCGTTGTATGAGGCAAAAATTGTGGAAACCAAAGCGTTGATGCTCAACAAAAATCATGATTATGGCGAGGCTTGGCGCGAAATGCGGATTAGTTCTCTTACGGATTTGATTTTGCAGAAATTGCTTCGCGTGAAACAAATTGAGGACAATAAAGGCAAAACATTGGTTTCTGAAGGCATTGAAGCCAATTATCAAGATATGATTAATTATGCCGTTTTTGCGCTCATTTTGTCTGCTAAATAAACTGTTATGAAAATCGTTTTTGCTACCAATAATCTACATAAAATCGAAGAAATTCAAGCACTTTTGCCCTCAAACATTGAGATTTTGAGTTTGGAAAGTATAGGTTGCGTTGAAGAAATTCCAGAAACGGCAGCTACAATCGAAGAAAACGCTGTGATGAAAGCCAATTATATTTTGGAAAACTATGGTTATGATTGTTTTGCTGATGACACTGGTCTTGAGGTCGAAATTTTGAACGGTGAGCCGGGTGTTTATTCTGCACGATATGCTGGCGAAGCTCGTAGTGCGGATGATAATATGACCAAATTATTGCAGAAATTAGAGGGTAAATCCAACAGAAATGCTCAGTTTAAAACGGTTATTTGCCTGAATATCAATGGAAAACAACAACTTTTTGTTGGTATTGCCAAAGGTAAGATTAGGACTCAAAAAGTTGGAAATTCAGGTTTTGGGTACGATCCTATTTTTTGTCCTTTGGGTTTTGACGTTACTTTTGCACAGCTTTCGCTAGACGAAAAAAATAGGATTAGCCATCGTGCAAAAGCAGCAAGTTTGTTGATTGATTATTTGAATGAACTTTAGTTTTGTAACAAAAAAAGGGTTTTGCTACCTATATATATGAATCGCAATTTAGAGCAACAATTTGTTTCGCAACTTCAATCAAATCAGAATATAATCCACAAAATATGTAGGTTATACACTGATAATCAGGATGCGCACAAAGATTTGTTTCAAGAAATTACGATACAATTGTGGCAGGCTTTTCCAAAATTTCGTGGCGAAAGCAAATTTTCTACTTGGGCTTATCGTGTGGCGCTAAATACCGCAATCACTTTATATCGAAAAAAAAAGCGGTCTATTGCAACAATTACTTTTGATTCAAACTTTCACTTTGTTTTGCAAGAGGAGTATAATTTTGAGATAGAAGATCAATTAAAAAAGATGTATCAAGCTGTATATCAGCTTAATGATATTGAGAAAGCATTTATATTTATGTATCTTGAAGACAAAGATTATACAGAAATTGCCGAAACTTTGGGCATAACAGAAGGAAATGCACGTGTAAAAATGAACAGAATTAAAGGGAAATTAAAAAACATATTAAATCCGTAATTATGGAAAATTTGGATTTGTTGAAAAACACTTGGCAAAATGAAAATCATCATTTTCCACAAATTTCTGAAAATGAAATTTACAAAATATTACAAAAAAAGTCGTCTTCGATTGTAAAATTGTTGTTGATTATCAGTATTTTGGAAGTTTTTGTTTGGACTATGATTAGCGTATTTTTCAATTCAGAGGATTATGTTTCAGATCTGAAATTGAATAATTGGAATCTTGTTTTTTCTATTTTAGATGTATTAAGTTATACAATGATCGTTGTTTTTTTATATTTGTTTTATAGCAATTACAAAAGAATTTCGGTCGCAGATTCTACCAAAACATTAATGGTTAATATTCTTAAAACGAGAAAAACGGTTCAATACTATGTCGGTTTCAATTTGGTGATGATTGTATTTGTCACAATTTGTAGTTTCATTATTGCATTTCAATTCAATCCAGAGGTCATTGCGTTTGAGGTAAAATTTGCCGACAAAAAAGCACTTATAGCAGCATATATTGCAATTTTGGTAGGTATTACGGCAATTATTTTTGTTGTTTTTTGGTTGTTTTACAAATTATTGTATGGCATTTTGACCAAACGTTTGTGGGCAAACTACAAGGAATTAGAGAAAATTAAAGACGAATAAACAAGATTTCAAAAATTAATTTTTAATTTCTTCGGCCGCAGTAACTTTCAAAAAAGATGGGTGTTGCTCAATCGCGTATTCAATTTTTTGAACAATTTGTTCGATAGTTTCGTTCTCATAATCAATTTCGAGAGGTTTTTTTATGATCATAGATTGCAAAATCCCTTTCTTTTTCATTCTCAATCCTTTTTTGTCAAACGAGCGTCTAAAACCATCTATCACGATTGGCACTACTATTGGTCTGTATTGTTTTATAATGTGTGCACTGCCTTTTCGCACGGGTTTAAAAGATTTTGTAGTGCCCTGCGGAAAGGTAATTACCCAGCCATCTTGTAGCGCAATTTTAATATTTTCTGTATCGTTTGGGTTTACTTCTTTTTTTTCAGAAACATCTTTGCCTTTGGCACGCCATGTTCGCTCCACAGAAATTGCTCCTCCATAAGCCATAATTCTTGGCAAAATCCCAGACTTCATAGTTTCCTTTGCAGCAACATAATAGATATTAGTTTTGGGATGCCACATATAAAAAACATTTTTGATATTACCATCACGACCTTTCAAACCTGCATTAAAAACGTGAAACATTGCCACTACATCTGCAAAATAAGTTTGATGATTTGAAATAAATAATACGTTTGAATCGGGAAGGGTTTTGATAATTTCCATACCCTCGATTTGCAATTCGTTGAAGCCACGATAACGTCTATGCGAGATAAACCCAAAAATTCTTATAAGTATTTTTTTTAAAATAAGTATATGTCCGAAGGGATTTCGTTTGAACAAACCCATATCATTTGTTTTGTTTAATAGCATACAAACATACAAAATCTAAACTTTTGTTTGAGGTTTTGACAAAAAATATACATTTTTTTTTAAATAATATGTTTGCTATTCGATTGGTTTGATGGGTTAGGAATGGATAAAATTTGGTATTTTTGCAAAAAAAATAATGTTTACAAAACAAGAAAATCAAGACTTAAAAAGAGAATTTTGGATTGATTTTGCCAAAAAATATCCGCGAAAATGGCTTCTTTATGATACCAAAATCAAAGATTTTTCATTCAAATTTTTTGTAGATAACACCAAAGCCCAGGTTCAAATTGCTATTGAAAATCGCAGTGATGACAAAAGATTTGCGTATTTTGAAAAACTCGAGTCTCTTAAAAACATTTTGGAAACGGAATATATTCCAGACTTGGTTTTTCAAAAAAATCATACGCTCGAAAACGGAAAAAACATCAGTCTTATCTGGATCGAAAAATTAAATATCAGTGTTAGCAATCGAAAATATTGGGATGAAATTTTTGATTTTTTTAACCAAAAAATGGATTTATTTGAACAATTTTATTCAGAATATGACGAGATTATAAAAAATATCGATTAATTTTTTGGGTTTTTCAACAAATTTTCGAGCGGTTTAAGAGCACTAATATCAAGATTTGCGTTTTGCAAAATCGTCATCAAAACCATAATATTATTGGGGTTCATATTGTTTCCTAAAATTCTTATAATAGCAAAACCATTGTTTTTTTTATTCAAAAAAACATCAAATTCATTGATTTTATTGGTGTTTCCAACGCAATAAATAGCTACCTCATTGTCTGTATTTCCGTATTTGATTAGGTTTTCAAATTGGTTTGATTTCAAAATTGTCTTTATTTTTAGTTTCTCAATTAGATAACCTTCATTGTTTTTATCATTGCGTTGAAAAGCCAAAATATCTAATTTTTCAAAGGAAGCCAAAGCCGTTTGCTGTTCGGAACTCAATTTTTTGGTATCAATATTGAGTAATTTGGAAGGTAACTCAAAAGCAATAAAATTACGATTTTCTGCTCGATCCACAAAATATTCTTGCAAGCTAGGTTCGGATTTACAGCTTATCAAGGTCAAAAAAAGCCCTAATAGAAATAAAAAATACGCTTTCATATTAATGCTTTTTTGATGCTTTTTTCAAAACATCGCCTCCTGGAATTTTCATTTTGTCTGTCAAAATGGCAATTTCGGCTAAATCAAAATCGCCAGTTAGCGACATCAATACGGTTTCTGTAGATTTGTTTGCGCTTTCAATAAACATCAGTAACTCTTTGATTTGCGTGTCTTTGGCTCCTGATTTTACTAAAATTTTAATTGATTTCCCCGCTTCATTTACGCGCATAAGCTCTTCTAATCCAGCCGATTTGATATATTTTTCGGTGGTGGCTTTCATGTCTGCGGTTGTTTTTTGACTTTCGGTTGTAAATACTTTTAGATTGTCTAATTTTTTGATTAAATCCAAATATTGCTGGGCTTCTTTGTCTTTCAAATCCATTTTGACGCTTCCCATTAATTGGAACATTTTTTTATTAACAATTACAGATGTTACCTCCTCTTGGCCGTCATATTTGTCAAAAACGCTTTGTCCAAAAAATAAGGTTGGAATTAATGTAAATACAATTTTGAAGATTAATTTTCTCATGATTTCTGAATTTTAGGGGTTGTTTTTTAATTATTTTTTAAAGATTAAATTTTTTGAATTTTCAAATTCTTGTATGATTAAAGCATTTTTGATGCCTACATTTACATTTTTTGACAGCATTGAAAGTGCATTTTGAGTGGCTTTGAATGCCGTTTCAGGGTTATTATAAGTACCCAAGGTTGTTGTTTTTTCTGATTTTAAATTAACAAAACCAACAATTACAACACCCAAAAAAACAGTAATTGTTGCAGCTATTGAAAACCATTTTATACTATTTTTAGGTTTTTTGAATTTGATATTAGACGACATCGTATGATTCTTTTCATGGTTATAAAACTCAAAAATTGATTTGTAACCTACCATTTCTGGTGCAATATTATTGCCCAAAAAATAGGATTTCAGTTCTTGCTCCTCGGCCAAAGTGGTTGTGCCTTGGTCATATTTTTCTAATAAAATGCTTATTTTATTCAAGTCCATATTGATGTTTTTTGATCATATATTCTTTAATTGTGTTTCGCGCTCTTGATAAGGACACACGAATTGCTATTGGATTCATTTTGGTAATTTCGGCTATTTTTTCAAACTCATATTCTTCAATATCACGCAATTGTAAAACAATTTTTTGTTTTTTTGGCAACTGATTGATGGCAATTTCTACCCATCTCAAGCTATCTTTTGCTTCAATTTGTTGATGTAATCCTGTTGTTTTGTCTTCAAAATCAGTTAGCAATTCTCGGCTGTGATTTGCATTTTTTGATTTTAGTTGGTCCAAACAATAATTTTTGGTTATGCGCATCGCAAAGGCTTCAAGATTGTCAAATTGGTCTAAAAGTGCTTTTTTTTTCCATAGTTTTTCAAAAACTTCTTGTGTTGCATCTTCGGCTTCTTCATTGCTTGTCAGTAAGCGTTTTGCAAGCCGAAAAATCTTATCTTTAAAAGGAAGAACCATATTTAAAAATGTAGCTTGTTGCATTAAAAGATTGTTTTTTTGTTTCTATATAAGCAAGACGACTTACTATTGTAATTGTTACAAATTTACAAAAAAAAAAAAATAACCCGAATATCGGTTTTTGGTAATATCAAATTTTAACTCCCCAACTTTTTATCGACAATTCGATTCATATAAGCTTGGATAAATGCTTTGCATTTTTGTGCCATCAAATCCATTTCGGCATTTTTTGCTTCAATCAAATTAACAGCCAAATCTTTATCGTTTTTGTCATAAAAACCAATTACTTTTTTTCCGTCAAAACAACAAATATAGTTTCCTGAGAAATATTGATAACAATTTCCGGCATACTTGATTACAAATGGAGCTATTTGAGTTTCGTTGATCAAGCTTCTTCCAAAACTTCTAAACGGTTTTTTATAGCCAATCATATCCAAAATCGTTGGATAAATGTCTATTTGTTGTGCATATTCCTGGTTTTCGCCTACATATTTGTGATCTGGACTAAAAAACAAAATCGGCACCGTATTGTGATTTGCGGGTTTTTGATATTCTGGATAAGCAACCGTATTGCCGTGATCGGCTACAAAAACAAAAATCGTGTTTTGGTACCATTTCTGTTTTTTGGCAACGACAAAAAATTGTTTCAAAGCAAAATCTGTATAGCCAATACATTCATGAATATTTACGGTACCTTTCGGAAATTTATTTTGATATTTTTCAGGTATTTGATATGGCTCGTGCGAAGATACAGAAAATAATGTAGCCATAAATGGTTCTTTTTTGGTAGTCAAAACAGAATTAAAATACTGAAAAAATGGCTCGTCCCAAATACCCCAAACCCCATCAAAATCTGCATCGTTGTTGTACTCGGTTTTACCATAATAATGATCAAACCCCAAAATGTTTCCAAATCCCTGAAAACCCATTGAACCATTTGACGCTCCATGAAAAAATGAGTTGTCATAGCCTTCACTTTTTAAGACAGAAACCAAAGATTCTATTTTTTGTTTTGCAAAAGCAGACGATGTAAATGCATCTTTGAAAGATGGAATTCCAGCTATCACAGATGAAACCCCGTGAATGGATTTGTAGCCATTTGCATAAGCGTTTGAAAACACCAAACTATGATTTGCCAAAGAATCTACAAAAGGCGTATAGCTTTTATAATTTGGAATTTTGATATGCTTGTTACAACTTCCGTTGTATTCTCTAGCGAAACTCTCTAGCAAAAAAATCACAATATTGGGATGGGTCAATTTGTTTTTTTTATACTGTTTGATTGGGGCAACTAGAGTGTCGATTGTTAAATTTGATACAAAATTTTCTTTCAAAAAAGAGTTTGTATTCCAAGTGCGGATAATTGCAAATGGAGTATTTAAAACGACATCTGCCTGACCAGAATTTGCAGTAAATCTGCTTGCATCCAACAAGTTAATTGGACGGGTAGATTTTTTAAAATCGCCCCGAATACCGCCTATGCAGCCTGTGATAATAATCAAAAAAGAGAATAATGAAAATCCAAAATATTTCAAGTTTGGTGTATATATTTGAGGTGCTAATTTGATTTTTTTGTAGCTATAAATCCAAAAAAATGACAGAACAAAAAACCATAAAAAAACATACCAATAATTTTGCAAAAAGTTAATAAAAAGCGCAGATTTGTTACTTTCGTGCTCTATAGAATCTAAAACCGCACGTGTACTTCGATTGAAGGTATATCGATAATAAATAAAATCTACAAAATTGAAAGAATAAGCAAATAAATTGGTAGATATATATAGGTAAGCTAAACCTTTTTGGAACTTAACATGCGTGTTTTTCAAAAGTGGCAGGATAGAAAGCACAATAAATAGGCAATTTGTGTAAAGAATTGCCGTTGTATCAAAAGCCAAACCGTGATAGCAAAGTCTCAAAAATTCGAGGATTGAATCTACTTTTATAATATTTTTGTTATAAAAGTAAAATAAAACTCGTGCTATAAAATAAAAAAAATATGCAATTAAAATTCTTAAAATCAATATTTTGTATTCTTTTAATCGAAAATTATTTGACATTATTTGGATTGTTTTGGTTTTTAAAAAAGATTGTAAAATTACAAAAATCCTAAAATATATTGTTATTGATTAAATAATTATTTAATTTGCAACAAAATTAAGATTCTAATTATGACACCAATTACTCGATTATTTGATTTTCCATATTATCAACTTGAAAACCATCCCTTAAAAGATGCTTTTGTAACCAAGTATAACGGCGTTTGGACTCCAACATCTACTGAGGAGTACATCACAAAAGCAAATGCCATCTCGAGGGCACTCTTGAGAATGGGATTACAAAAAAACGACAAAATCGCCATTATATCATCTAATAATCGTACCGAATGGAATATTATGGATATTGGAATTTTGCAAACAGGGGTTCAAACTGTGCCAATTTATCCAACTATTTCTGAAAATGATTACGAATATATTTTAAACCATTGCGAGGCAAAATATTGTTTTGTATCTGATGCCGAAGTTTTAAGAAAAGTAAATTTAATCAAGAAAAACACGCCAAATCTTATCGAAATCTTTTCTTTTAACGAAATAGAAAATTGCAGAAATTGGAATGAGTTATTAGATCTTGGCCAAGATATTAGCAATCAAAATGAGGTTGAAAACCGCAAAAACGCTGTAAATCCTCAAGATTTAGCAACCATTATTTATACTTCTGGCACTACTGGACGTCCAAAAGGTGTGATGCTTTCTCACCATAATATTGTTTCAAATGTTTTGGATAGCGCGCCACGAATTCCATTTATAGCCGGAAAAACACGCGCAATGAGTTTTTTGCCAATTTGTCATATTTTTGAGAGGGTAATTTTGTATTTATACCAATATTTTGGCGTTTCGGTCTATTTTGGTGAGTCTATAGAAAAAGTTAGTGATAATCTAAAAGAAGTTAATCCAAATGTAATGACAGTAGTGCCGAGACTATTAGAAAAAGTCTATGACAAAATTATTGCAAAAGGTGCAGAATTAAAAGGTTTGAAAAAAGCTCTTTTCTTTTGGGCATTAGATCTTGGTCATCGTTATGAGCCATATAATGCAAATGGGATTTGGTATGAATGGCAATTAAAAATAGCAAGAAAACTGATTTTTAGTAAATGGAAAGATGCACTTGGCGGAAAAATTGATCTTTTGGTTTCTGGTAGTGCAGCCTTACAACCCAGATTGACTCGTGTTTTTGCAGCAGCAAATATCCCCGTGATGGAAGGCTACGGATTGACCGAAACTTCGCCTGTAATCACCGTAAATGATGTTCGGAATTTTGGATTTAGAATAGGAACAGTAGGCAAAGTAATTGATAACGTGACCATTAAAATTGCACCCGATGGCGAAATTTTGTGCAAAGGACCAAATGTTTTGATGGGGTATTTCAAAGAAGAAGCCCTCACCAACGAGGTTGTAATTGATGGATATTTTCATACTGGCGACATTGGCGAAATTGATAAAGATGGTTTTTTGAAAATAACAGATCGCAAAAAAGAAATGTTTAAAACCTCTGGTGGCAAATATATAGCACCTCAAATGATCGAAAATGCTATGAAACAATCACGTTTTATAGAGCAAATCATGGTGATTGGCGATGGACAAAAAATGCCTGCAGCTTTTATACAACCCAACTTCGAGTTTGTAAAAGATTGGGCAAAACTTCATGATATTGATGTGGGAGTAACAAACGAGTCTATTATTTCAAACAAAAAGTTAATTGACAGAATTCAAGAAGAAATAAATGAGGCAAACCTTAAATTTGGAAATTGGGAACAAATCAAACGATTTGAATTAACACCAGATTTGTGGACAATTGACGGTGGACATCTTACTCCTACCCTAAAATTAAAACGTAAAGTAGTTTTAGAAAAATACACAAATCTTTTTCAAAAAATCTATGGCTAAATGTTAAAAACAATATTAATTATTGCTTCGGCCGGAGCAATTGGGTCTGTTATGCGATTTTTTACATCGCTATTGATCAACAAATTTTGGAGCAATCACTTTCCGTTGGCAACGTTTTTGACCAACGTGATAGGTTGCTTTTTGGTAGGCTATTTTTTTGGCATACTCGACAAATTACAACTCACAGATAGTGATATAAAAGGATTACTAATCACCGGATTTTGTGGTGGATTTACTACATTTTCTGCATTTGGGTTAGAAAGTGTTAATTTATTTCAAAACCAAAATCTAAGCATCGCAGTATTGTATATTGGTTTGAGCATCACTTTGGGATTATTGGCAGTAAGTTATGGACTTTTTGTAGCCAAAATGTAGCAAAATAATTCAAAAAATCGTATTTTCGCAAAATGAAAGAAATTGAAATTCAAGAAATGCTCAGCCTTTTGGCCACGCCAAAAAAAATAGGAATTATACCACATAGAAACCCTGATGGAGACGCAATAGGCTCAACATTAGCACTTTGTCATTTTCTAAAAAAATTAAACCACCTCCCAATTATAGTTGCACCAAACGAATTTCCAGAATTTTTGTCGTGGCTTCCTGGCGCAAATGAAATTGTTTTTTTTGAAAAAGACAAAAAATATACCACTGAAATTTTAAAAAATTGCGAATTGATTTTTACCTTAGATTTCAATGCGCTGCACCGAGTGGGCGATCTTGAACCTGTTTTGCAAAAATTGGAAATTCCATTTGTGATGATCGATCACCATCAAAAACCCGATGCCTATGCAGCAATTACTTTTTCCGATACGCAATATGGATCTACTTGTCAAATGGTGTACCATTTTATAGAATATCTAGGACATAAAAATTTGATAGACAAGACAATAGCTACTTGTATATATGTTGGAATCGTAACCGATTCTGGGTCATTTCGATTCCCAAAAACTACTAGTTTGACACATCATATTGTTGCTGAATTGATTAGTTTGGGTGTAGAAAACACGAAAATTCATAGTTTACTGTTTGAAAATAACTCTTATAACAGTTTGCAATTATTAGGGAAAGCATTGCAAAATATGCAAATAATTGCCCAAAAAAACACCGCTTTTATTACATTGACGCAGGAAGAATTAGACCGATTTAATTTTGTAAAAGGAGATACAGAAGGATTGGTAAATTATGGTTTGTCAATAAAAGGTATTAAATTTGCAGCCATTTTTATAGAAAACAATGCAGATAATATGATAAAAATTTCGTTTAGATCCAAGGGAGAATTTGATGTAAATCAATTTGCCCGAACACATTTTGAAGGTGGTGGTCATATTAATGCTGCCGGCGGAAAGTCCGATTTAACATTGGTTGAAACTGTAGAAAAATTTCAAACAATACTCACAACAATCAATATCGACTCTTAAAAAGCACCCAATGAAAATCATTTTACCCATCATTTTTGGACTAATATTTTTGATTAGTTGTTCACAACAACAGGCTCGAAAACCTATATCACAAGCCTCGGGAACATTTATGAAAGAATCTGTCGTTCGTAACAAAAAGTTGATTAAGGGCGAAGAAAGTCTGATCGATTCTATCATAAAAAGCCAACCAAACATAAAATATATTGCTTCTCAAAAAGGTTATTGGTATTTTTATGAAAATAAAAACACCAAAGACACACTTCGACCAAAAAAAGGCGATGTGGCTTTTTTTGACTATGAAATCAAAGATTTGAATCAAAACACATTCTATTCTGATGTAGAATTAAGGCCACAAACCTATTATGTGGACAAACAAAACATTTTGATGGGATTGCGTGATGGCATCAAATTGATGAAAAAATCTGAAAAAATTACATTTATATTTCCGTCACATATAGCTTTTGGCTATCGAGGCGACAACAAACTTATTGGGCCAAACACCCCAATTATATGCACAGTTACACTTAACGATTTTAAACCTGAATAAAAGAAAAATGACCAAAAAAATAATTTTAATACTGCTAATTTCCATTTGTTTTTTTGGCTGCAAAGACAGTCATAGCAACCTAAAAGATGGCTTGTATGCCGAAATAAAAACCTCGAAAGGAACAATTATTGTAGCATTAGAGATGGATAAAGCACCCATAACGGTTGCCAATTTTGTTAGTTTGACCGAAGGCAAAAATACCTTTGTAAATCCCTCATACAAGTCAAAACCATTTTTTGATGGCTTGAAATTTCATCGGGTTATTCCAGATTTTATGATTCAAGGAGGTGATCCCGATGGTAATGGATCAGGCGGAACAGGGTATGAATTTATAGACGAAATTTCAGATTTAAAGTTTGATAAAGCTGGCGTTTTGGCAATGGCAAATTCTGGTCCTCGAACCAATAGTAGCCAATTTTTCATCACCCACATCGCAACGCCTTGGTTGGATGGTAAGCATACTATTTTTGGCCATGTTGTAGAAAATGGAATGGAAATTGTAAATAAAATTGTTCAAGATGACCTTATTTTGAATATTACCATTATTAGAAAAGGGGAGAAAGCAAAAAAGTTTGAAGCCATCAAAATATTTAATAATTATTTTGAAAATGAATCCGAGAATAAGAAAAAACAAGAACTTGTTGATGCAGAAAAAAAGAGACTTTTTGATGCTAAATTTAAAACTGTTTTAGATGCAAAAATGAGTTATTTTGCTGCTTCAAAAGCCACTTCGTCCAAAACACAAACTGGATTGAGGTTCAAAATTTTGAAGAAAACTAATGGCAAAAAACCAAAAAAAGGGGTTCAGGTGTATATTCATTACGCTGGATATTTTGAAAATGGTATGCTTTTTGACAGTAGTGTAGAAGCAGTTGCTCGTGAATATGGCAAGTTTGACCAAAATCGCGCTCAACAACAAGGATATCAACCAATTCCATTTGAATCTGGCCGAAAAGATGGCTTGATACCTGGGTTCTTGGAAGCGCTTGAAACTATGTCTTTTGGCGACAAAATCATCGCTTTCATTCCATCAAATTTGGGTTATGGCGAAGCAGGGTACGGAAACGGAGTAATTCCGCCAAACTCGAATCTGGTTTTTGAACTAGAATTATTTGAAGAATTACCTAATAAAAAATAAATTTAAACCATTAATATAATAAAAATTGATACCTATGAAGTTAAAATTAAAAATCGCCCTTGTGTTGTTTTTTGGAATAACAATAAGTTTTGCACAAATCACTAAAAAAATTACTAAAAAACCATTAAAAGTGGTGCAAAACAAAACTATAAAAATAGCTGCACCAACAAATAGCAACAATGGTATTTTTGCAGAAATAGCAACCACAAAAGGAAATATATTGTTGCAACTGGAGTTTGAAAAAGCACCAATAACTGTCGCAAACTTTGTTGCATTAAGTGAAGGAAATCATCCAAATGTGGACGAAAAATTTAAAGGCAAACCATTTTTTGATGGTTTGAAATTTCACAGAGTCATCAAAGATTTTATGATTCAGGGAGGCGATCCCGCCGGAAATGGTTCTGGAAATGCCGGATATGCTTTCAAAGATGAATTTTCAGATCTAAAATTTGTGAGTGGCGGATTGTTAGCAATGGCAAATTCTGGGCCTGCAACTAATAGTAGTCAATTTTTTATAACCCACAAAGAAACTCTTTGGCTAAATGACAAACACACCATATACGGTCACGTGGTGCGAGGCATGGATGTTGTAAATGCAATTGCGCAAGACGATTTGATAAACAAAATCACAATCACTAGAAAGGGCGCATCTGCAAAAGCCTTTGATGCTCCAAAAATTTTCGGAACTTATTATGCCAATAAAGCAGATGATGACAAAAAGCAAGCTGCATATCGGGATGAAAAAATGAAAAAACAAACTGAAATTGAAGCCACTAAAAAGAAAGAATACACCGCCAAATATGCGTCTGTAATGGCTGACAAAGTTGCTTCATTGGCCATTTTAAAAACAACAGCAACCAAAACCGATTCTGGATTAGAATATGTTATTGTAAAAGGAACTGGTGCAAAACCAGTAGATGGCACAACGGTTCTAGTAAATTATGCAGGATTTCTTGAAGATGGTAGCCTATTTGACAGCAGTCGAGAAGACATGAATAAAATATATGGGAAATTTGATCAAAATCGCGCCACACAAAATGGTTATCAGCCATTTCCATTTGAAATTGGTAAAAAAACTGGCTTAATCCCTGGGTTTTTAGAAGGCTTGAACTTGCTATCATTTGGCGACAAAATCACCCTTTTTATTCCCTCAAAATTGGGCTACGGCAGTAACGGCGCAGGAAATGTAATCCCGCCAAACGCCAATTTGATATTTGAATTAGAAATTTTAGAAAAAAAATAAAAAATCTTTCGAAGTTTACAAAATCGAAAAAACACTTGTGAAAGCAAGTGTTTTTTTTTAAGCTAGTTATACTGCTCCTCAAAAATGCCTACAAAAACTTCAGGTGCAATCATTGTATCTGGTGCGTTTTTCATCAATTTGATAATACGATTCATTGCAAACGGATTTAATCCCATTTGTATTCCAATTTGATGAATCAAAACATCCTCTTTATGGTGCAAATTACCATCTGCAAACATTAATAATGATAGTTTATAAAAATGTAAAATGCGTTGAAATTCATTTTTTACAACCAAAAATTCATTTCTTTTTTTAAATAAATCCAAAAAAGTTTCTTTCTCTATTTGCAAATCATTCGCAATTAATAGCAAAAAATCGTATTCACTGTCGTGTAACTCATTGTCCACCAACGCAAAAGCAATCATTTCTGAAAGCAAACTAATTTTTTCGGCATAAATATCCATGAAAATTTGATTTTTTTTCAAATATACATTTTTTTTGTTTCAGTAAAAATAATCAGCTTCGCTTTTTGTATAAATATGAAAATCAGGATATTATAATTTTAATATTGTTGCTAAAAATGATTATTTTAAAAAATATAAAAAAAAGTATTTTTGATTAAAATAATTGCTATATTTGTTTTCATATCAAAATAAAAAACAAATATAGCAATTATTTTAATCAAAAATACTTTT
>JANNBA010000180.1:0-5447 GCA_031384845.1 Bacteroidota bacterium | reverse complement strand
AAAAGCCAACAAACTTTGGGATAATGCGCTTGAAGAGGTGAAAAATGAAATTATAGACGAAAATATTTTTAGAATGGAGCTTGGCGAAGCACAATCTTTTTATGGTAAATAAAATTTAACTTATGCCTTTTATAAAAGTATATATACACTTTGTTTGGAGTACAAAAAACAGACAACCTTTTCTTGCAACTAAAGAATTAAGACTAAAAATGTGGAGTCATATTCGAGAAAATGCCAAAGAAAAAGGGATTTTTGTTGATTATATAAATGGTTATAGCGATCATTGTCATTGTTTAGTATCGCTTGGAGTAGATCAAACTATCCAAAAAACTATGCAATTGATAAAAGGCGAATCTTCTTTTTGGTTTAATAATCAAAAATTGATACTTGAAAAATTTCAATGGCAAGACGAATATTTTGCAGTTTCAGTTTCAGAATCTATGATTGATAGAGTTAGAAATTACATCAAAAATCAAGAAGAACATCATAGCAAAAAAACATTTCAGGAAGAAAATGATGAATTTTTCGAAAAATATGGATTTCAAAAATTTGATGATACATAACATTTTGGCTAAAGCCAATTGTAATGAAATATAATATTCCTCCAGATAAATCTGGAGGCAATTCAGAATGAATAGAAATGGGTTTTAACCCATTTAATAATAAAATCAATAGGAATGGGTTTCAACCCATTCAAATAAAAAACGAATCAAAAAATTGGCTTTAGCCAAAAGAACATTGGAATTAATAAATTATAAAATTCCTCCAGATAAATCTGGAGGCAATTCAGAATGAATAGAAATGGGTTTTAACCCATTTAATAATAATAAAATCAATAGGAATGGATTTTAACCCATTTAATAATAAAATCAATAGAAATGGGTTTTAACCCATTTAATAATAAAATCAATAGGAATGGATTTCAACCCATTCAAATAAATAATGAATCAAAAAATTGGCTTTAGCCAAAAGAACATTGGAATTAATAAATTATAATATTCCTCCAGATAAATCTGGAGGCAATTCAAAATGAATAGAAATGGGTAAAGCAGGCTTTTTTTGGATAAATTCATTAATATCTTTTGCCCACCCAAAGGCCTAATCTGCCAACATATTCTACACCAAAATTATTATTTGAATAATTGCCAAATAAATTTTTACCAATACCCGCATTTATTTCAAACATAATACCGTTTTTGGTTACAAATTTTCCGCCAAGTCCAAAACCAATTGCAAAATCAGTCTGAGTAGGTGTATTTATAACTGTATTTACTAAAGTGTTTGAATATACTTGACGTTTTTCAGAATAACTGTTTAACATTCCAAAACCTTCAATAAAAAACCTGATGCGGGATTGCTGCCAAAATAAAAACGATAATAAGGCATTGCATAAAAAAGATTGCTCGTGGAATTGCCAAAAGTAACCAGTCCAGCAACCCCATATGCGGATTCATCATTTAATTGGCGCTCATAACCAACCTCAAGTGCATTTGCTAAAATTAGATAAGCCGCATTGAATTTGAGTTCGTGTTTTTTGAAATTTTGTACATCAGTGGTTTGTGAAAAGCCCAAAAGGCTGCCCAAAAGTAAACCAGAAAATAATAATTTTTACGTTTTTTTTGATTTAAAGTTAGTCAAATATAATAAAAAAACCGACATGGCTTTATTTTTACAAAAAAAGTAACTATTGTGTGGTGGTGAAGTTTGGAGTTTTTTTTTATTTGTTGAAAACCCTAAAAGTCTAAAATCGCCCTGATGCAGCGGCATCCTTTTGGGTTTTTTCTTTTTTCAGAAAAAACCCAAAAGATATAGCGTGCAGCAGGACGGGTGGTGTGCAGCAGGTGGTGGTGTGCGCCAAAAAAAGATCTAACTTTTTTGAAGCATTCGCTTTATTTCGTTGAGTTTCATCATCGCTTCGATGGGCGTGAGGGTGTCAAGGTCGAGGTTTAGAATTTCGTCTTTGATGTTTTCCAAAAGGGGATCGTCGAGGTTAAAAAACGACATTTGCATTTCGATTTTGTCTGATTTTATCGTGTTTAGTGCGTCGTTGGTGTGGTTTTTTTCTAGTTTTTTGAGTAGTTTTTGGGCTTTTAAAATCACGGTTTGTGGCATTCCGGCCATTTTGGCTACGTGTATCCCAAAGCTGTGTGCGCTGCCGCCTTTGACCAATTTTCTGACGAATAGCACGGTGTCTTTGAGTTCTTTTACCGCTACATTATGGTTTTGAATTCTTGGCAAAAGTTCGCTCATCTCGTTGAGCTCGTGATAGTGTGTTGCAAAAAGGGTTTTGGGTTTGCTGGGGTGCTCGTGCAGAAATTCGGCAATGGCCCATGCAATAGAAATGCCGTCGTAGGTGCTGGTGCCACGACCAATTTCGTCCAAAAGCACCAAACTTCTATCTGAAATATTGTTCAAAATCGAGGCGGTTTCGTTCATTTCGACCATAAATGTCGATTCGCCCATCGAGATGTTGTCGCTTGCGCCTACTCGGGTAAATATTTTGTCAACGATGCCCATTCTAAGGCTTTCGGCAGGCACAAAACTGCCCATTTGCGCCAGCAAAACGATCAAAGCCGTTTGTCTCAAAATGGCCGATTTTCCAGACATATTGGGCCCTGTGATCATAATGAGTTGTTGGGTTTCGCGGTCCAAATACACATCGTTGGCGATATAGGGCGTGCCTATTGGCAGTTGTTTTTCGATCACGGGATGGCGACCGTTTTTGATTTCGAGTTCAAAGCTGTCGTCTAATTCTGGACAAACATAGTTGTTTTCGATGGCTAATTGTGCAAACGAGGTCAAACAATCGAGCTGCGCTATCAAGTTGGCGTTGAGCTGAACGGGTTTTATATAGGTAGCAATCCACGAAACCAATTGGTCAAAAATTTGATTTTCAATATGTTGTATTTTTTCTTCGGCACCCAATATTTTTGTTTCATATTCTTTGAGTTCTTCGGTGATATAGCGTTCGGCATTGACCAAGGTTTGTTTTCTAACCCAAGTTTCGGGTACTTTGTCTTTGTGCATATTGCGCACTTCAATATAATAGCCAAAAACGTTGTTGAACGATATTTTTAGGGACGAAATGCCTGTTGCCTGTGACTCGCGTTTTTCTATCCGGTCTAAAAAGTCTTTGCCCGAGGTCGAAATAGCCCGAAGCTCGTCTAATTCGGTATTGATGCCTTTTGCAATAGCGTTTCCTTTGTTTATGGCTACTGGCGCATCATGATTGAGGGTTGTTTTTATTTTTTCGCGCAATAATTCGCAGCTGTGCAGGCTGTCGCCAATGGTTTTTACGGCTTCGTTTTGGCTTTGTAGGGCCAATGTTTTTATAGGTATAATGGCGTCAAGCGAAGCAACCAAATACATCACTTCGCGCGGCGAAACTTTGGCAGTTGCAATTTTTGAAATCAGCCGTTCTAGATCAGAAATTTGTTTGATTTGAGCCTGAATATTTTTTAGAATACCTTGATTATCTTTGAGATAGGCTACAACCTCATGGCGGTTTTTGATTTGGTTGATGTCTTTTAGCGGCAGCGCCAACCAGCGTTTTAGCAAGCGCCCTCCCATGGGCGACAGCGTTTTGTCGATAACATCTAAAAGCGTTACGGCATTTGGATTATAGCTGTGATACAACTCGAGATTGCGAATCGTAAATCGATCCATCCAAATATAAGCGTCTTCTGCAATTCGGGCTATAGAGGTGATATGCTGACGCTTATTGTGCTGTGTTTCTGAGAGATAAAACAGTATAGCACCCGAGGCCACAATACCGTCTGTAAGCTCTTCGATGCCAAAGCCTTTGAGCGACCGAGTTTGAAAATGATTGGTGAGGGTTTCTGTGGCATAATCATCATTAAAAACCCAATCTTCAAGATAAAAAAGATGAAAATCCTCGCCAAAATCAGCCTTGAAATCGGCTTTATTTTGCTTGGAAGTCAATATTTCGCTGGGTTGAAAATTTTGCAACAATTTGTCGATATAATCAACATTGCCTTGTGCGGTCAAAAATTCGCCTGTTGAAATATCCAAAAAAGCAACACCAATGTTTTTTTTGCCAAAATAAATTGCAGCTAGAAAATTGTTCGTTTTCGATTGCAAAACCTCATCATTCATAGAAACGCCTGGCGTAACAAGCTCTGTAACCCCACGTTTTACAATGGTTTTAGTCATTTTTGGATCTTCAAGCTGATCACAAATAGCCACCCGAAGCCCCGCTTTGACCAACTTGGGCAAATACGTATTCAAAGAGTGGTATGGAAAACCCGCCAAAGCCGTTTCGGTCTCAGAGCCTGCCCCTCGCTTTGTGAGTACGATTCCCAAAATTTTGGAAGCTCGAACCGCGTCTTCGCCAAAGGTTTCATAAAAATCACCCACCCGAAAAAGCAAGCACGCATCCGGATATTTGCGCTTGATCTCGTTGTATTGCTTCATCAACGGCGTTTCTTTTTGTTCCTTTTCTTTGGTAGCCACAGTTTTGATTTAAAAAATGAATGGTTTTGGTTTGCGAATTTAATTAATTTATTTAGAAAAAGAATAGTTTTTGATTTGCTTTTCACTTTCCCTTTTTTTTGTAAATTTACCAATTCAAAATTTTGACCCAAAAAAATACTTTCTTATCACAAAATATGAAAAAAGACCTTATTTCGCCAACCGTAACCAATGTTTTTCTGGCCGCAATGCACCAATGGAGCGAAGATTTTGGACAAAAAATCTGGAATGTATATCTCATCAACGATAGCGATTTTGACCTCAAAAGCGTCATGGTGGTTTCAAAAGCCTTTGGAACTATAAATGGCGAAATGAAAAAAACATCCTTGCTACGACACGCTTTTCTCGAAATTCCTGCCGTTTCAGTAGCCAAAATCGAAATGATCCAAGACAGCGTTTTGGCGTTAAACAACGAGTTTATGATCACCTTTTTTATAGACAACACACTCTACGACAAAAATTATATCTTTGAAGCCAACACAATCTCCGAAAAAAACATGGTCGAAGTTCCCATTTTGTTTCAAAATGGCGTAATTGTAGATTAATTTAAAACCACCCTTTTTTCATTTTTTTGGCGCACACCAGCCGTCTTTGGCACAACAGTTGTCCTGCTGCACGCTATATCTTTTTTTGGTTTTTGAAAAAAAAACCAAAAAAAGGATGCCGCTACATCAGGGCGATTTTAGACCGATAAATTTTTCAAGACGTTTCAAAAGAAATAAAAAAAGTCAACAACAAAATAATCACAGCTTGTTTTTAGAGTCTATAACAATAGTAACGGGGCCATCATTAGTAAGATGCACTTGCATATCTGCCCCAAAAACGCCACTTTGCACTGGTTTTTCGATCTCGGTTTCAAAACTTTGTAGCAATTGCTTATAAATCGGAATTGCAATTTCAGGTTTTGAAGCCTTGATATACGAAGGCCGATTTCCTTTTTTGGTCATCGCTTGAAG
>JANNBA010000157.1:0-2299 GCA_031384845.1 Bacteroidota bacterium | reverse complement strand
TTAGTGGTTGCCGAAAGTTTTGTGCTCCGAATAAAGTTAAGTTGTAAAAATCCCGCCCATCGAAAATCTGCAAAACGTTAGCGTTTATACTTCCCAAACAGAACTTAAATCGAAATATGAAAGAAATTGAATTAACAGAAGAGAATAAAATCACTTTAAAAAAGTACATGAAATTTGATCTTTTCCTTGTAATTTTATTTTTCACTGCTTTAGTTTTATTTGTTGGAATAATTCCTTTGATATTACTAATTTTTCAAAAACCAGCAGAAGGATTTTTAAACAGAAGTTTGCTAATAATGTGTTTTCTGTTTATTCCATTCATTGGAGTCATATGGAAAGTTGTGAAAATATACAGAGATGTTAGAAGCGGAAAAAAATTGAGTTTTGAAATTGAAAAGTTTGAAATCAAAAAAGAGAAAAAATCGACTGTAATAATTGACAATAGAACTCAAAATAAATTTAAAGTCGATGAATATTTGATTCCTTACATTGAAACCGAAAAGCCAATAAAAATTGAAATAGCGAAGTTGAGTAAAGAGCTTTTATTCATTTCAAACGGAGAAGAAAATTTCATAACAAAAGCTGAAAAAGGAAACTAAATTAAAAAAACAAGTACTACCGCTAAAAGCTAGAGTTTCGTTGGGCTTGAAAAGCCAACAATGAAACTCCGGTTGAACTAAACCGTTTTCAGCCTTTCAAAACTAAAGTTGGGTAATAATGCCAATTATAAAAAATAATTAGTCCAATACTTGTGTATTGGATTTTTTTTAGTATTTTTGGGCTAATTAATAATTATAAAATATATTATGGCATTACCTTTAAAAATCACAGTTAAAGAGTCTATTAAAGAACTCCGAGAGTTACAACGTAAAAATGGCGAACTTATTTGCAAGCGATTGCTGGTGTTGATTGAGTTTAAAAAACATGAAAAAACAGGAATTTCAAAACGAGATTTATCAAAAATCACAGGCATCAACCACAACAGTATTAATAAATGGCGAAACATTTATAACGAGTTTGGAATTGCTCCTTTGTTGAGTCATGGGCGAATTGGTTTTAAAATAAGTACTGTTACCAATGAGGAACACCTAAAAATTGAAGCAAAACTGAATAATCCACAAAATGGAATTCAGGGTTATAAAGAACTTTTAGAATGGGTAAAAACCGATTTGGAGAAAGAGATGAAGTACATTACTTTATTAAAATATGTGCAAAGAAATTTTGGAGCCAAGGTAAAAGTGGCTCGAAAAAGTCATGTGAAAAAGGACCAATCGCTGGTTGAGGATTTTAAAAAAACTTCATCCACAAATGCCAAGATCAAGCCTTAAAATCAGACCTAAAATATCAAACGGTAAACCTTTATTTTCAAGATGAAAGTAGGTTTGGTATGTTTACAAGAAATGGTAAATCTTTGACTTCCAAAGGAGTAAAGCCAATTTGTACTTTCCAACAAGTTTTTCAAAACCTTTGGTTGTTTGGTGCATTTTCACCAATTGATGGAGATAGTTTTTTGTTAGAAATGCCACACTGTAATACAGTCAATTTTCAACATTTTTTAAATGAATTTTCAAAGCAAAAACCCACTGAGTACAAAATTATTGTTTTGGATAATGGTGCTTTCCATAAATCAAAATTGTTGTTAATTCCAGAAAACATAGGGCTGATATTTTTGCCACCGTATGCTCCAGAACTCAACCCTGCTGAAAAAATATGGGCAATTTTAAAAAGAAAATTCAACAATAAGTTTTGCAAATCCTTAGACGAAGTTAGCCAATTTATTACTGAATCAATAGCCGATTTGACAGAGCCAGCAGTAAAAAAAACTTGCAGTTTTGAGTACATCTTTTTGCATTCAATTTGGACGACTTAATTATTATAATTGGTATAAAAATATTTTGTTTGATTTGTAGTTTCTACCCAAGCTGTTTTCAGTCCACGCAAATTGGCAAGATCCTTTCAGGATGACAAACTTTGTGTGGGCGCAACTTGGGAGCTCAAACAATTAACAATAAACACGAGTCCCCACAGTTTGTCATGCTGAAAGCATCTTACGGCAATGTCTGAAATTAGAAAGTTGGGTTGAAAAACCAGCATCACAAAACCAAAAAAATTTTATTTTATTTGTAGTTTTTTCCCAAACTGTTTTCAGCTTACTCAGCTTGAACTAAACCTACGGTAGCTGTGATACCGAAAATTTTGTACTTTGCAAATCTAATTAAATTTATCTAATATGACAACAAAAAAAAACATCCCGAGGAATTAAGATTCAACAAGTATGTGAATCGAGCAAAGCGAGAAG
>JANNBA010000098.1:0-2119 GCA_031384845.1 Bacteroidota bacterium | reverse complement strand
TCCAGGCAATTTTCCAGATGCAGATTTACAGCCTTATATGGGAGCTGGCACCAATCTAGATGCTTCGTTTATCAAATTTCATTTTAAACCATTGGGAAGTACTTTTTCTTTCAATTATTTGTTTTCGGCAAACGAATATGGGCAGTTTCAATGTGGATGGTATGATGTTTTTGCGTTTATATTAACAGATTTGACTACCGGATTGAAACAAAATTTGGCCGTTTTGAACGATGGTTCTAGAGTATCGATTGCAACGATCAGAGATGTAGCATTTAATGGAGGTTGCCCATCGGTTCATGCAGATTTGTTTGAAAAATACAATGTGAATGATATAACTTTTTCCCCAATAAGTATGCGGGGGTTTACAAAACCGTTGACCGCAAAAGCTGTCAATTTGGTACCGGGTAGAGAATACAGCATCAAATTAGTGATTGGCGATTATAATGATCATCTTTATGATTCGGCAGTTTTTATTCAAGCAGGAAGTTTTGATTTTGGTGATCCAAACATTACCGGGACAGGTATTTATGCTGGAGAAACCAACTTTGATATTTGCGAAGGAAAAACAACACGCATAGAAGCAGCAACTGCTGCCAATCCATCGGTAGCTTATTCTTGGACAAAAAATGGCATTCCAATTCCTGGAGCAAATCAATATTATTTGGATGTTACGGATCAAGGTTTATATACCGTTACTTTTACGTATATTGGCTCAGTAGCAGGTTGTACGGCAAGTGACAGTATCAATTTGAAGTTTTTGAATCCAGCACCAATGGCCTATGAAACGCCTACAGATATGTATAATTGTATTGGTGGAGTTTCGACATTTAATCTATTAGAAAAACCAGCAGAAATCGTAGCTGGTCAAAATTTCAGTGATTTTACTTTTACTTTTTATCATTCACAGCAAGATGCGGATAATTTGATTAATCCAATCACCACGAATTTGAACGCCTATCCTGGTGTAGAAAACGAGCCGATATTTATAGCGATTGAATATGCTGGAGCCATAACTGATTGTCTTCCAACTAAGAAATTTTTATTGCATTTTACGCCGTCTCCTTCAGGAACATTTGAATATCCAAACGGAGTGTCAGGTCTTTGTAGAAATTCATCTGTTGCATTTGCAAAAACAGATTTAACACCCTTGGTTTCTGGTGGTATTTATACTGTAGAGCCAAATATCGGGTTGCTAATTGATGAATTAACGGGCGAATTAGACCTTACAAATGCCCAACCGGGCACCTACACTATAAACTATAACTTGGCAGCTGCTGATGGCTGTGCTGCTTTTTTGACCTCTACTTCGGTATTAATCAAGCCATGTATGATAACAAATATGGATGCAATTCCGGCTATTTGTGTTGGCGATTCACTTACTTTATCAACTTCTGATGCTGGTGCTGGAGTTACCTACAATTGGTCTGAAGCAACGCTTGGAGTCATTGGTACAACTACCATTCCAACATTTGTATTGCCCACTCAATTAACAGCAGGCAATTTTAACTACTCGGTTTATGCAAGTTTGGGAGCGCTGGTTACAAGCACTAGCACAAAACCGTTGGTTGTAAATCCATATCCCGTAGCAGCACTTTCTGGACCAACCTCGCCTCCTTGTATTGGTAGTAATACTTCTATAGTTTTTACGGGAACCCCAAATGCAGCGGTTACTTATACAGATAATACTGGCTCTCACACCATTCAGTTGAATAGTTTGGGAAGTTATACTTTAGAGCTAACAGGCGTAACTTCTGCTAATACATTTCAAATTGCGAGTTCGATTGGAGGTAGCCTCCCCTATTGTGCAAGCAGTATCGACCTTTTAAACCCACCAACTTCAAGTACGTACAACCTAACTTTAAGCCCATTACCAGCAGCCACAATCGCCCAAAACATCACGCCAATTTGTGAAGGTAATGCTACGGCTATAGCTATTTCTGGCACCGTTAATGCAACTGTTGTATATAGTATAAATAGCGTGAATCAAGCAACCCCAATTGTGCTTGATGCCACCGGAAACGGATCTATTAATACTGGGAATTTGGCCGCATTGACAGGGGATTATACCTACAAAATTGAAAATATTACAACTGCAGGCACAAATCCTTGTACACAAATT
>JANNBA010000075.1:0-7914 GCA_031384845.1 Bacteroidota bacterium | reverse complement strand
AGGCAAAAACGCCACCGAAATCAAGTTGCAAGCCAAAAATCTCGCCACTATTTTGATGATAAAAATCAAAAATCAACAAGAATCAAAACACCTTTAAATTTTATTTCTTTGGGCGTGCCCCTTACGGGTCGGTCTCCGGCTTCCGCTTTTTTGGGCTGGCTGAAAAACGCCAGCCCAAAAAGAGCTCCGCCTTTGCCCTCACGCGAGTAGCAGCAAGAAGCCTTTCTTAAACTATAAATTTGATTTCAAAAGTTTTTTTTTGAACAATTGTAATGATGGAGAAAATATAAAGTCAAAAAAAATTAGGTTTTTTTTATCATAATTATAAAAATTTTTGGATGACATTCTTCACTCCAAATTTTAGACCAAGAATTGTCGAAATAAGAAGTTTTTCGATTTATTTTAGATTCATATTAGATACAAAACCAACTGGTATAATCCGAATATCTATCAAAATTTACATTTTTTTAGTCCCGCTTTTCGCTATATCTTTTTATTTTTTCTGGAACGAAAAAAATAAAAAGGATGCCGCTGCAATCGGGGCTATTATAGACTGTTAGGGTTCTGAAAATATTTTTTGATTCAATTTCATAATTAGATAATTTATCGTTTCATCACTTTAATTGTTTTTTGCAAACCTTTGTCGTCTTGCAAACGTATCAAATACAATGCACTATTGTAGTGCTCAAAATTGATAGCAGCGTTTTCAGGCAACAAACCACGTTCTAATTCTTCGCCCAATATATTAAATATCACATATTCCAATTTTTGGGTATTGTCAAGATAAAAAAGTTTTTGAACCGGGTTTGGATAACCCGATACATTTTGAACACCATTCTCATTTACCGCCAACAAACTACAATCATCGCTGCCAATCTTGGCTACAAAAAAGTCAGAATTACCACCATTGCTTACAAGCGTCTCCCCATTGACATACATTTCATACTGCATTGCACCGCCAACAAAATAATTGCCCTTGTGGTCTGCTATAACACGCGAGGCATAGTCACTAGTGTCGTTGGCTGTGCTAATCTTGCTAAACCATAGTGGAGTGCCTGTAGCTTGATCAAATGTAATAATATAGGGTTTAGTTCCATTATATTGATTAACATCTTCTAAACTACCCCAAGACAAGCCCGCTATTTGCCCGGAAAGTGTCACGGTATTGCCAAACGTGGTAATATCTGTTTGGGCGGTGCCACTACTAATTCCCAATGAATTTGTTTTCCAAACAAGGTTGCCATCAACATCAAATTTAACCAAAACATTGAATGAAAAATCTGGATTTGTTGTTACAAATTGTTGCCCTGCCCACCCGTTTCCTGGTTTTGATTTTCGGGTGATATAAACATTTTGCTGGTTGTCAATTCCAATACCCGAATACGAGCCATCAAAAGTGTTTAACATATTTTCTTGTTTCCACAAAAAAGTGCCGTTTTGGTCAAACGAGCATAACACGGTATTGTGCGTAATAAAATTTCCGCCAATTTTTAAATATTTACCTTGGTTTGCCTCCCAATAATCAAAATACGGTAAAAACATAAAATAAAAATGACCATTATTGGGATCTCGTTTAAATTCGAAAAGGTCATGGTCAAAAATATTGATAGAATTGGTTTCTATATCTATTGGAATCAATTGTTGAAAAATACCTTCTGAATTGTATTTCAAGATATAATTGCCGTTTTGTGTGATGTTGATATTGCCACCTTCAAAAAGCCCTGTTCGCATATCACACAACCAATAACAGTTGCCTTGCGCATCGACTGCCAAAGCTCTTGACTCCATGGCTCCATCGATTAATTGATCATTAAAACTGGGCATTTGTGGATAAATCAATTTTTTGAGATGCCCAATCGAGTCATATTTTACAAGATACATATTGCGTTTGTGCAGGTTGGGCAGGTTAGATTGGGGCATAATGGTGTCGGTGTCAAACCTCACAGACTTTTGTCCAGGAACGCCTCTACTAGCCTCACCCACAGCATAGAGATTGCCTGCATTGTCACAACCAATACCATTGACGATATCATGAAAATGCCCTCCAATGTTTTTGGACCATCTATAGGTGCCGTTGCAGCCAAAACTGCTTATCAAACTTTGTCTATAATAATCATTGGTGTCTCGCACCTGCCCTCCCACCGTGATTATTCCTTGATAGACGCTCGATAGCACATACACATTGCTGTGTGGGTCCACCGCTATTGCATCTACTTGTTCATCTATAGTATTATATTCATCGGTATTGCTACCGCCAGATCTTGCCCACTGCAGGGTTTGAGATTGCATGGCAGTAATCGCAATTAATGCCAATATTAGATATATATTTTTCATGATTTTAGCGTTTTGGATTATTTTTTAAAAACAATTTGTTGTGATAGTATCTCATTGTCTTGTTTGAGTAGCACTATATAGGTACCAATTTCCCATTGGGCAGAAGCTATATCTAACTTTCCAGATTGAGATTGCAACATCAATTCTTGTATTGGATTTCCAAAAAAATCAAATATTTCGATACTTTGTATGGTGTTGTTGTCAAATTTTGACAATGAAAATTGCACTTCGGTGGTCTCAACAATTGGGTTTGGAGAAACCAACAATAAATTGTTTTTGTAAACTGATTGATCTCTATTTGATTTGTTTGGCAAAATTTCGGGAAACTTACACTCTAAACGTCCTTCGCAGGGTTGGTTTTTGTAAGTATCAAAGCCTCTAAATATAAGCATTGTGCCCCCACCAAAAAAAGTAGCAAATGGCAACATCGTGATCAAAAAGGTGCCACCTCCGGGTGGCACTATCACGGTACCCGGCTGAAAATATCCAATATCATTGAGTGCAGCGATGGTCACACTCATTGCAACTGTAGATGGATTTGCTATAAAAATCTGAAGTTTGTAGCGGTTGAAAGGTGTTTGAAGCAACACGACAGACAAAATCTTGGCATCAATTGTACATGCACATTCTTCTAAATTTATAAAAGCATCTTTGCTTTTGGCAATACATTCTCCCGTTTGTAAGGCTATATTATATTTGCCCGCAGCAGTCAAATCAAGCTGTGCTACCTGGTCTATACCAGACAATATGGGTTGCTCATCTTGAAGCCAATTCCATTGGTCAAACTTTGCCAAGCCTGGACCAAGAATTGAGGAGGAAGCTACGGTATTACAAAAATCATAACAGCCCGTAGGAAAAGTCCACAAATATTTGGCAGGTTCATAAGGCACATTTATAAGTGCCGAGTTACTACAATTTTGAAAATTTTTGAACGTAACCATAAAAGGCCCGCCGTGCGAAACATAGCTAATTGGTCCATAATCTCCGTTGCTCCAATTAAAATAGCCTGGTGAATCTGAAGATGCTGTTATTTTTACCCGATATGGGTCGCAATTCAAAACTTCAAAAGCAACTTGAGGTATGAGTGCGTTCTCTGTAATTTCGACTTCAAAGCCCGATGAGGTTTTGCTACAAATACTGCCATCTGACAATGTTTTTGAAAACATTAACTTAAAAACATAGGTGCCTACGGGCAGATCGTCTAAATTCAAATTGGCGTTTGTGCCAACCACAACAGACTCTAATATCCAACTAAAGGAAAGACCGTTTTGGTTTTGTCCGTTGCTCGACAACTGCATAGACTGTTCCAAACAAAAATGATGAGACCCACTAATGATCGGCAAAGGAATTTTTGTGTATATAGCAGAAAATGCGGGGGTTATATTTTGAAAACAACCGTTCATATCTGTCCCTTTCACCCAATAGCTGCCTTCGCCAGGCACCAGAACGGTAACCGAGTCTGAATTGGGAATGGGCACATTGCCCTTCATCCACTGATAATGTGCAGGATATATTGGGGTAAATGAGTTTGGTACAAACTTCAAAAATAGCGGAGCACCCTCACAGGCCTCTGCTACTTGTACTACCGTGCCTTTATAATCGGGATTTTTATGTATATTAAAATCAGACTTAGTTTGGCTCGCTGTGCAGCCGTAACGATTGGTGACGGTGAGGGTGACAAAATTTTCATCAATAGAATTTAAAACCAACTGCGGATTTTGCTGTGCGTTTGTCGCTACTCCAAAATTCCAAAGATAGGTTTGGTTATTCTGTGGATATGTAACCCAAAAATCTATTGGGTAGCCTTCGCACACATTGTTGGAGTGCGTAAAAGTAGCGTCAGGCGCAGCAGCACCAATCTGTGTAGTGGTATTGGCATAGCAAGGAGCATAATTGCCGTTGCCAATCTCGATTTTAAATGTATAGTTGCCGGCAGGAAGCGTAAGGACTCGTTTCAAGGTTTCGCCCTGCAAAGGAAGAGCTTCTACATTGTTGACATAAAATCTCCTAGTCGTGATGGGCGTTCCTGCAAAAAAAACAGAATGGTCAAATAAGGTTACGGTATAGGTATTATTGGTATTACATTCTACCTTGTATTTGATACCTGCGGTATAGGGTTTTATAATGGTGATGTTTTTAGAATTGCTACACATTACCCCACTACTGTTTAATGCTTTATAGCTCATACTGACAGTATAGGTGCCGGGTTGGGGAAAATTGAAATAAGCATCTGTCAAGGTAGAACTTTCTAAACTTGCATTTGAGCAATACCATGAGGCTGTTGTCCAAAAAATAGCACCACCTCCAATGGCAGAGGCTGCTATTCGTTTGTACTGACAATTATTTGGTAGGTTTGTGAGTTTTATATCTGGTGCACTACAAGCCGAACCACCACCTGGTGGATTTTCAATTGGCTGGCAGGCATTGACATATACATAATTTGTGGTGTCTTCGCACAAGTTGGTATTGGCTACTTTGGCATAATAAGTGCCGATAGTGGTCACTGTAATTTGATTTGAATTTGCAAAATTAACCATTTCTACATTGTTTTTATACCATTTTATTGAAGCAGTGCTGCCATATCCCGTGCTTATATTGGCATATAATGTGGTACTTTGAAGTCCGCCTGGACAAAAAACAACACTCTCTATAGGTGTGATATTCGCTACTGGTTTTGGTAATACCTGCATGGTTTTAAGTGCTGTAACGCTATTTGGACAACCATTTGGACTTGTTACTTTTAGTTTTATCGTATAGGCTATATTAGGCACGGGCACCGAGGTATAGGCGTGAGTGACGTTTTGACCGTATAAAACGGTGCCATCGCCAAAATCCCATTCAATATTGTTGGGGATTAATGGCAAATCTAATGGCGGATTGGAGGTAAAAGTATAGTTCACATTTTGGTTGGTGCAGACCGAGGTTTGTGAATTTTGAATAGTGATAACAGGCGAGTTGACTATTATTGCCTTTGAAAAACTATAGATAGAATTACATTTGGTCATAAAAAGTGTTAGAATAGCATTTTTTGGGCTTTGAAATTGATTCCACAACACGCTAATATTGCCAGTGCCTTGACCCAATATGATGTTTCCGATCTCTGGAGGTGAGATTTTCCATTCATAAATTTCGCCTGCGGTATAGCTTGTATTATAGTTTTTGATACTGCTAAAACAAGGTTTTGTTTCGCCATCAATGTTGATGATGATGTTCTCTAATTCAACCGTTATAGTTGTTTTTTCAGACGGACAGGGCTGTCCGACAATATTTTGAAAATAAACTTGCAAAGTTGAGGGAGGATCGTTTTGAGAAGGCGAATTCCAATTCACGGTAATCTCGTTGCCAAAAGGGCTACCTATAATAGTGCCATTTGTGATTTCCCACCCTGTTATTGTTTCTGCGGGTGGTGAAGCAATTGAATAAGTGGTTGGAGTTCCCGGGCAAATAATTCTTGTTCCTATGATCTGATCGACAGTTGGTTTTGTCAAACTGGTTTTGACCGTTATGTGTTTAATGGCTTGATTACAAAAATTGGTACCGCTCACCATCAAGGTATAATCGCCGTCGTTGGGAAAATTGGCTGTAAAACTGTTTCCGCTGCCGGTGCTTATTTGTCCATTTAATGTATTGGTTAGCTTCCAATCACCAGTCGCACCTCCTTCGATTGTATAAATTTCAGTAGTGTTTTTGCAAGCAATATTCGAGCCGACTATATTGGCATTGGCTTCTAATTTGATTGTTAGGATTGCAGCACCACCACAATTGAGAAGTGTATTTTGATAACCGCATTGAAGTCTTATGATGCCGGGCAAATTGCCTGGTTTGAGCAAAATTTCATTTCTGGAATCTGTAACCACAATGGTAGCATTGGTATTATTGTTGAGTACTTCCCAATTAAAATTGGTACTTGCCCATTGCGGTAGTTTATAGATTCTATTTTCAAAACCACAAATTTTGGCATCTCCTTGTATGACTCCAACATTTTGAATAATTGGAATTTTAATTGTTCCTTTTGGAGTATTAGAATCGCAAATCATACCACATGCGGGCAATATTACACTTACATAACCAAAACCAGTGCTAGACCATTGATTTGTTTCGGTCCTCGACCATTTTACATCAATACTTTTGCCATAAGGTTGTGGTGACAGAATTGTTCCACTAATCACTTTCCAATCAAATTTACTACAATTATAATCTTGTGCATCTGCAATGCTGTATGTTGCAATTTGTCCGTCACAAACCATTGCGGCACACTCTATTTTTATTGGCTTTTCAGCACCTTCAAGAATATTGAAATTGGTAGTTTTTGTACTGTTACAGCTACAAGCATTACCGACGGTTAATGAAACTTCGTACTGTCCGGCTTGCATATAAGTATGTGTAGGCTCAATTTCTGTAGAATAGGAGCCATCTCCAAAATTCCAAAAATAATTTGTAATAGCGGTGCCACCGTTAGAGGAGGAGAAATTAGTAAATTGAATTGGCTCATTGGCACAAGCAGTCAAGGAATTGCTCGAATTGCTTGAAACATTATTTGGTGCGGAAGTAAAATTGGCTATTGGACTTTTTATTATCGACACACAAATATCCGAAAACTCTTTTATCCCTTGGGCTGTAGTTGCTATAAGTCCTAAATAACCTGTGCCTGAAGTGCCCCATTTTATGGTTACAGAAGAATTTGATTGTTGGATTATCGAACCGCCTGTACCAGGATTGATATGCCAAACTGTTGACAAATTGGTAACATTTGCGGTGTTCAACCAATAAATACCTTCAGATTGGCTACAAACATTCAAACAAGTTCCAAATGTAATAAACTCTTCATAGGTTGTTCTGCCATCTTTGTTGTTGCCATCTTGACAACCGACCAAAGTGTTGAAAATTAAATCTAAATTTGCTTGTGCTTTCATACCAGTCGAGAATAAAATCCAAAATAAACTAAATAAAAACATCATTTTGTGGTCTAAATTACGTTTGCTGTTTGCTGTTTGCTGTTTGCTGTTTGCTGTTTGCTGTTTGCTGTTTGCTGTTTGCTGTTTTCATAAATCTATGGTATTAGGAATTGTAAATTTACTAATAAATTATTAACAAACAACATTTTAGAAAAAAAAATCAAAAAAAAATTCATAATGTGTGTCAACAACTTGTGAAGTATTGATTTTACTTATTCTATTGTACTTTTAGCTGAAAATAGGCAAACTTAATATTTTTTATAAGTCAGTAATTATATTTTCTAAAAAACAAATTTCGGAGATTAAAGATTTGCTTTCGTATCATTATACTAAATTAATCAAAGCCTTTATTCGATAATAATTAAAGCAAAAAAAGCAAAAAATATATTTACATGAAATACATGATTTTTTATATTTAATACATTGAAAAAAACATTTAACTAACAATTTTTTTTAAAATTCACTTCGATAAAATTTTTGAATTATCATGCTATAATTAGAGTTTTTCATCGTGTTGAGACAAATCGAGTCCTTGGTCTTCAGCATCCTCTGAAACCCGAAGTGGGATAATCGTATTGGTAACTTTGTATAAAAGGAGCGCCCCAAAGAAGGTAAAAATGGATAC
>JANNBA010000210.1:0-2394 GCA_031384845.1 Bacteroidota bacterium | reverse complement strand
TTTTCCAAATCTTTATTACAAGATTACTTGGTTTGCTATTTTCTTGGTCAATCCACCAAAGTTCTTCGCCAGGTTTAAGTTTGCTTTTGTAATAGTCAACAACGTGACGAAGTGGATTTTCTTTTTTTCTTAAAACATCATATGGCGTATTTATTTTGTCAAAAATTGTTTTACCAACCGCCAAATTCATATCAATTAAATATCTGGGCGAATGTGTTACGACAACTTCCGATAAACATTCTTCATATGGTCTGCATCTAAATTCAATTGGACTTGCCAATTTTGCAAAAAGCATAAATATTCTTTCAACATCTTCAACTCTAGTACTTTCCAAAACACTATTTCCGGTGGTTTTCCAATGATTTTGAGTTGTAGTTTTTACTTCAATTCCATAATATTTTTTAGCAACAATATCAGGAAATTTTTGTCCACCAATTAGTTCAATCGAGTTTTCAAATACTGTTCCGATTGCTAAATCGGTCATTACATCACGAACATAAGGTTCTAGTTTATTTCCTGCAAGTGTAGAAACTAATTTAGGAGATTTTGTGGCGTGAATGTTTAATTCGGTCAATGTAGAATTTAACAAAATGTCAAATTCCTTTCTATTTGGTTCTGGATTAGCTGAAATTATCATAATTATTTTTTAAAATATAAATCCCAAACATCTTCAATTCTTTTCGCTAAATTGTATGCAAGAAGTGGCGGAACGGCATTTCCAATTATTTTATATGCTTGAGATGGACTAACTAAAAACGAACCTTTTCTTCCGTTTTTATTTTCTATAACAAAGTCATAATCTGGCGGAAAAGTTTGAATTAATGCGCATTCTCTTGGCGTTAATCGTCTTTCGATTAATCCTTTTGAAAGTTCGCTATCAATTTTTCCTCCGTTTTCTTTTGACAATCTCCTAAACTCAATATTTCCGTGATGCTCTGCACGGATAGTTGGGCCAATACCGTTTGGTTTAATTTCGGTTTGTCCTTGGCAATGTGCGCCCATATACTTTGCTTTTGAGTAGAATTTTTGAGATAAATCATTTGTATTTTCAGGTTCCTCTAGTAAACTAAAAATCTCATTTAATTCAACAAATTTTTTCAAATTTTCACCTTTTGCTGTATAGGAATGTGTTGGTTTTGGATATGGATTATATTTATCTGAAATTATTTCTTTTTCTAATTCTTCTAACGCAGTTTTTGATAGTTCAGATTTTTTTATTCCTATAAAAATCACTCTTTCTCTCGATTGTGGAACTCCATAATTTGCAGAATGCAAAACTCTTGGATTTAAAACAATATAACCATTTTCTCCAGCAGAAGAAAAATCA
Source organism: Bacteroidota bacterium (assembly GCA_031384845.1). GTDB lineage: Bacteria > Bacteroidota > Bacteroidia > Flavobacteriales > Flavobacteriaceae > Flavobacterium. Next base: position 1,067 of record JANNBA010000210.1, on the reverse strand, counting down.
TTTTGAATAATTTCTTTTACGTTTTCAAGATTTACTAAACCTTTTACATTTTCGGCTATAAATATTTTAGGTTTTGTTATTTCGATAACTTGTTTCATCCACATATAAAGTTGTCCTCGAGTTTCTTCGGTTGGATTTACTTCATCAATTAGCTTTCCGTTATGGTTTTTGTGTGAATTAAAACCGTTTCGTTTCCCTGCAACGCTAAAATCTTGACAAGGAAAACCGCCAGTTACAACATCAATGTTTTTTGGAAAAACAGCTATTCCGCTTTGATGAAGTTTTACTAAATCAACTATGCTTTGTGTATAAAACAAATCGGCTTCTCGTCCTTTTTTCAAAAAATGATTAACCCAAGCGTTTCTTGCGTCATTTAAAATATCATTTGCGAAAACTGTCCTAAATTTAGTTTTTTTGAGTTGAACAAATCCATTATTTGTTTTTTTGTCAATAAAGTTTGGTGATAAAACTTCGTTTATTGATGATTTTAAAACTGAAAACCCACCTTCAAAACCTAAATCCATTCCGCCACAACCTGAAAAAAGTGATAAAACATTTAATGTTTCTGCTTTTTTAAGTTTTACTTCACCTCTTTTTTGAGCTGGATTAACATAATATTTAAAATCTAATTGTGGTTCTTCTAGAACATCAATTTCTGCTGTTGCTGAATAATCTGTTCTCATATCTAAAATTTTATTGGATGAGATTTGATATATTCAATTTTTTCTTCAGCAACTTTCAAAACTTGATTAGCACAATCTTCGTCTGCAATTTCATAAGCAATTTTGTCGCTCATAAATTGAATCAATAATTCTTGTTTGTCAAGTTGTAAAATTTCAGCAATTTTAAGAATTAAATCTTTAGTAGGTTTCCGTTCATTACGCTCAATTTTACTCAAAATTGCTTGGTCAATATCGGCGTAAGCTGATACTTGACGAAGCAATAGTCCGAGAGTTTCTCTTTTTGTTCGTATAATTTGTCCGACTGTTTCCATTTGTTAATTCCTACTTGACATTAATTGTCAAATATAAATATTATTTTGGAACTATTTATAAAGCTGAATTTTC
>JANNBA010000174.1:0-3288 GCA_031384845.1 Bacteroidota bacterium | reverse complement strand
ATTAAACAGCATCGAATAAGTTTCTATTATATGTCGTTCTGTATAACTCATTTCTCTTTTTTTTTGTAAAGTTAAGAATTATTTTTCGATTGCAGATTTTTTTTTGAATAAAGCATTAAAGTCTTTTGGTTTGCAGAAGTTAGATATTTGGGAAGTCTAAACTTTCGGTAAATCACTGACCTCAAAAGCACAAAAAATATGTAAAATCGAGACAAAAACTAATTTTTTTCAAAGCTAGATTCCGCTCAACCGGAGTTTACCTCATGGACTATATTTTTTGTCGGTTTTCGATGTTTACAATTCATTGTTGGGTTTTCAAGCCCAACGAAACTCTAGCTTTTGTGTGTAGTCCTTGTTTTTACTATAATTTTTCATTTAAACGGTTATATCAATAATTTCATTTTTCTTGTACAAGTTCGGTAAAAATTGCGACTTCATTCTGAATTGACTTCGCTTTTTAATCTTTGGTTTCGTTGAAATATTTTCCATTTTAATTCCTGGATCATAATAAATATTTCCCAAAGCCATTTGCGATAAGAAAAGTTGAAAATCTGTTCCAGTTCCTAAAATTATATTATTTCCATATTTATATTTTCTGTCAGTTTGTGTTTCAGAAAGTGATGGAACATAACAAGCCTGATTATGTTTTCTGTTCCAATGCAATAATAATGAAGCAAAACTCCAAGATGCCGTTTCAATTCCTTTAACATCAACTAATGTAATTCTTCCGTTTGTACTCCTAATTTTTCCGCTTTCTTCATCAAAACCAATAAGTTGCATTTCTAAATTAGTTGTAGGATGTTTAATTCCACTTTTATGAACTCCGCCAAAATTCATTCTGTCTTCTCGACCAGTTTTGTCAGCATAACCGTAGTTTCTTATAAATGTTTCAGCGCCTTCACTTTTATAAATTCCGTGAGTTGGTTCTGGCGTCATCAAAGTTATTACAGCCGAATTTATTCTTGCAAAATTTGCAACGCCAAATTGCTTGACTTCCCAACCTAAATAATCGGGTTCTGAATAACCATTTGGTGTAATTCCTAATTCTGCTTCTAAAGTGTAACCGCCACAATTCGATGCTTCGCAAGGTAAAATATTTCCTTTTCCGTCAAGTCGTTTTGAATTTATCCAACCTAATTGATGAATACGAAGTAATTCTTCAATTAATTTTTCTCTATTATTTACAAATTTAGGTAATTCGATAACCTTAAAAACTCCGTGTTCAGAAACTGTATTTAAACTATTGAATTCATTTGCAATTTCAGAGTCAGGCTCGGTTACAAAACCAAGAACAGTTCCGTTTTTAGCAACGCTAAAAAAGAAAAGTCTGTCTGCAAGCCTTTGTGTCATTAATTTTGAAGGTGGATTTTGACATTTTGCAAGAAAACCTGAAAATCTAACTTCTGGATATTTTGGATAAAGTATAAGTTGTGATTTTGGTGCTGGATAAATGTTGCCATCTTCTCCAATCCAAGCAAAATTTATTAACGCTTTAAAACGTTCTTTGTTCCAATCTCCTGCTTCTTCATTTATGATTTCAGAAATTGGTAAGATATTTAGTATTTCAAAACTTCCACCGAAATAAACTTGATTTTTCGAGTTGTCATTTGGAGATAATTTTTTGATATATATTTTGTTACAACCATTATCAACAAACAGCGACTTCAGATTTTTTAAGTTCATTTATTCTTATTAGTTCATTTACAATATTTATTCCAACTGCTTGAATTAATGGCATTACAACCGAATTTCCAAACTGTTTATATGCTTGATTATCTGAAACAGGAATTAAAAATTTATCAGGAAATCCTTGAAGTCTTGCACATTCTCTTGGCGTTAAACGTCGTGGATTTTTTCCTTCTTGAGGAATTAAAATTTCTGCGCCATCTTTGTAATATCTGGCACTCATTGTGCGAGAAATACCATCTAAATTTGTCATTCCAAAACCAAATCCGTTTCCTAGTGCTTTGTGTTTTTTCGCATATTCTTGCAAATAATTCCAAAGTTTATCTGACAAAGTATATTTATCATCAACTATTGGCTCTAAAATTTCTCTAATTGCTCTTGATGGTTCAGGCAAATCAGGAAAATTAAATTCTTCTTTTCCTTCAAAAACGGAGTTTTTGAAACCAACTATAATTATTCTTTCTCTATGTTGTGGAACAAAATGTTTTCCATCCAAAACTTTGCAATGAATTGAATATCCTAGTTCGGTTAGGGTTTCTTTTATAACTTTAAAAGTTTTTCCTTTATCGTGAGAAACAAGATTTTTAACATTTTCTAACATAAAAGCCGAAGGCTTTTTATGTTCAATAATTCTTGCAACGTCAAAAAATAATGTTCCTTGCGTTTCATCTAAAAATCCGTGGGCTCTGCCCAAGGAATTTTTCTTTGATACCCCAGCAATTGAAAATGGCTGGCAAGGAAAACCTCCAAGTAAAATATCGTGGTCAGGAATTTCAGTCTCTGAAATTTGTGTTATGTCGCCAAACGGAACTTCTCCAAAATTGGCGTCATAAGTTTTTTTGGAATAAATATCCCATTCACTTGTAAATACACATTTACCTCCAATGTTCTGATATGCAAGTCTAATTCCACCAATTCCTGCAAATAAATCTACAAATTTAAATGTTGGTTTTTTAGTAGGCGGAAACGGAATATCCCAATTTATTGGCAAATAATACTGAAATTCAGGTTCTTCAACGATATTTAATTTTTCGTGAATTTCAGATAAATATGAAGTTGCAGTTGGTCTAAAATATTCAGAAACTCCATTTGTATGATTTTGAAAATAATGGGTTAGGTGAGCCAAGTCATTGTTAGATGTCTTGGTTATCTCCATTTTGAGTTTGTTTTTTATTTCTGAATACTTTTTAATCACAACTTTTTTCATTTTTTCAAAATTAACCTAAAGTTTTGCTTTTAGAAAACAAATTTCTAATATTTATGAAAAACATTTCAACAAGTTTTATTTTTAGAAAAATATAGTAATTTAAGTTTTTTCTTACGATTTCGGTTTTTTAGGATTACACACAACTAACTTATATACGCAACAAACTTTCGCCTTGCACACTATATTTGATGAATATACGAATAGTTATTGCGTTTTTTATAAAACAAATATATGTGTTTTTTGTTATAAATAATCAAATGGACTTGTTATTTGCTGTAAATTTTTTGTGCTTACGTGCGTGTATATTTCGGTAGTTTTGCTACTACTATGTCCTAATAAACCGAAATCGTAAGAAAAAACTTAAATTACTATATTTTTCTAAAAATAAAACTTGT
>JANNBA010000153.1:0-2090 GCA_031384845.1 Bacteroidota bacterium | reverse complement strand
ATAATTTTTACCATTTTTCAAATCAGGACTATTTACTTGTAAAAATTATGATTTAGTTGACCCAAATAAAATCAATCGAGAATATAAAAATTATTCAAATATCCTGGAAGGTTTTGATAGCGATAAGCATTTTCTACCAATTGTAAAAGGTGGCAATACAAAATATTTAAAACCAGAAGGTTGGTTTATGAATTGGAGTAAGGAAGCTGTTTTGCATTATAAGAAAGACAAAAAAGCACGCTTCCAAAACCCTCAATATTATTTCAAATTTGGTATTGGTGTTCCTATGATAAGTTCGTCAAGCATTACGGCTTCGTTAATTGAAAACAAGTTGTTTGACCAATCTATAGTAGGAATATTTCCGAAAGAAGAAAGTTTAACTTATTATCTATTAGCTTTTTTCAATTCTACAACTTGCAACAAACTTATAAGAACAATAAATCCGTCTGCAAATAATCCAGCAAATTATATTAAAAAAATACCATTTATACAACCAAATAGGTTAGACAGAGAAATTATTGAAAATTTGGTACAAAATATATTAACAAGTATTGCAACCGTTGGACAATATGATTGTGGACTTGAACAGAAAACAAACGAAAAATTTGAAGAAATTTATGGTTTCTAAACAAGACTAAAAAAAAGGCCAGCAGGTAACAGCTAGAGTTTCGTTGGGCTTGAAAAGCCAACAATGAATTGTAATCATCGAATACCGACAAAAAATATTGTCCATGAGATAAACTCCGGTTGAACGGAATAGCGGTTTGCAAAAATTACTTCGTCTGTTCGCTCTTTCAGGATCGGATGGGGTTTTGGTTTTGAATTTTTACATTGTTCGTACTTTTGTGGTCAGTGATTTACTGAAAGTTCAGGCTAACCAAATCCTCAACTTCTTCAATCCACGAAACGTTGGCAGTAATCGTAAAAAAACATACGTGTAAAAAATATTAAAAAAATACGTGTCTAAAAATAATTTTATATATTTGCAAATAAAACTATATAAAATGAATACGAAATTAACATTAACTATTGAAGAAACTGTAATTCTAAAAGCTAAAAATTACGCTCGTAACAAGAAAAGTAGTTTATCACGTTTAATAGAAAATTACCTAAAAGCTTTAATAAAAGAAGATATAATTGAATTAAGAGAAACGACTTCAATCGTAAAAAGTCTTCAAGGTTCATTTAAAGCACCGAAAGATTTTGATTATAAAAATGAATTGTCAAAACGCTTGTCTGAAAAATACTTGTAATGGAAAAAGTTTTAATTGATACCGACGTAATTCTTGATTTCTTTTTTGACAGGAAACCTTTTTCAGAAGAGTCAGCAAAAATATTAAGCTTGTGTGAAAGTAATAAAATTAAAGGCTTCGTAACATCAATAATGTTGAGTAACATTCATTATTTATTACGAAAAACTGCTACAAATACAAAAGTAATTGAAAAATTAAAAATGCTTTTGAAAATTATTGACGTAATAATTACCGACAAAAAAGCAGTTGAAGATGCGTTAAATTCTCAATTTAAAGACTTCGAAGATGCACTGCAAAACTTTTCAGCACAAAACACGAACGAAATTAGAATCATTATAACTCGCAACACAAAAGATTATAAAACTAGTAAATTATCAATAATGAATCCAGAAACTTACTTAAAAACAATCGAATAACGGACTACTGCCAAAAGCCAGCCTTTCCTCGACCTTGAAAACCCAACAATATATTGTAATCATCGAATACCGACAAAAAATATTGTCCATGAGATAAACTCCGGTTGAACGGAATAGCGGTTTGCAAAAATTACTTCGTCTGTTCGCTCTTTCAGGATCGAGTGGGGTTTTGGTTTTGAATTTTTACATTGTTCGTACTTTTGTGGTCAGTGATTAACCCGAAGTTAAGGCTAACCAAATCCCCAAATTCTGTTAGCCATAAGATGTTGTGCGCATTGCTCGCGAAAAAAACGAAAAACAACCCTTAAAAAATAACAAAATAACAAAATTTAGAATAATTAAAATATCTACAATGTATTCAACAGATAAATTGAGAAATGAAGTTTAAAAAACTTTGAAAGAAAAAACTGAAGAGGGAACT